>NZ_BACT01000364.1:0-27485 GCF_000333255.1 Methylobacterium sp. B1
CTGGCGCAGGGCCGTCTCGGCCTTCCGGCGCAGTTCGAGGTCGGCGAAGGTGAACAGCATGCACGGCTCGTCGCCCATCGCGATCGGCTGGCCGGCGACGATCACGAACCGGCTGCCGCCGTCGGGCAGGTCGAGGCAGGCCTCCATCTGGGGGATCGTGCCGCCGGACTCGAGGCGCGCGACGGCGAGGTCGCGGTTGCGGGCGCCGGCCAGGACGTCGACCTCGTAGACGCTGCGGCCGATCACGGCGTCGCGGGTGAAGCCGGTCATCTCCAGGAAGCCGGTGTTGACCTTGACGTGGCGCAGGTCGGACAGCCGAGTGATCACCGCCGGGGCCGGGTTGGCGTTGAAGGTCCGCTCGAACCGCTCCTCGGCCTCGAACTGGTCGGAGACGTCCTTGAGGATCAGCGCGAGGCAGCTCGGCTTGCCGTCGCGGTCCGTGGCCACGAGGCTGCGCAGCGAGTGGACGAAATCCATCTCGGGCTTGTCGGCCCGGCGCACCTCGACCACGACGTCGTGGAAGCGCTCGCCGGCGACGACGCGCTCGATCGGATACTGGTTGGGCGCGACGTTGTTGCGGTAGCGCAGGCAGAACCGGTCCCGGTACGCGTCCACGGTCGGCCCGAGCTCGTCGAGGCTCTCGGCGCCGTGCATCGCCAGGGCGGCGGCGTTGGCGTACGCGATGGTCTGGTCGGGCTCGACCAGGATCACGCCCTCGCTCAGGCCGGCGATGATCTGCCGGAGTTCGTGCCTGTCGACGCCCGCCGTCACCGCTCTCGCACCCCATGCCGCGCGCGCTGCCCCTCCGGCAGCCGGGCACAAACGGGTTGCGCACAAGCAGGTTCCACTGCGCTCGCGTTTTACACTGGTATACCTGCATCATTGACGCTGTCGTTATCGACCAGAGATAAGTCCGCGCCCTTCCGCCGGACGTGTCGTCCGCTGCGACAATGTTTCCATCCTATCGACACGAGAGCTTCCCGTGCAGCCCGCCGACGAAAAGCGGGATCTGGCCGACGCGTCCGATCCCGTCATCTCGTATGTCCATGCGCAGCTCGGTCATCGGCTGCGGCAATACTACTCAGAGGTCGTGACGGTTGATGTCGGCTCGCGGCTCGCCGCCGTGCTGGATCGATTGTCCGCGGCCCTCGATGCAGCCGAAGCCGGCGGGCAGGTTCCCGATGCATTCAAGGACGACCTGATCGCGCTGGTGCCGCGTCTCCGGCGGTACGCCCTGTCGCTGACCTTCGATGGAGCCGAAGCGGATGATCTCGTACAGTTCACGCTGCTCAAGGCCTGGGAGCATCGCGAGCGATACGAGCCCGGCACCCGATTGGTCGCTTGGTTATTCACGATCCTGCGCAACGGCTTCATCAACGGGCGGCGCAAGAGGCGCCTCGAGATCGCGGATCCTGACGGCCTCCACGCTGCCACCGTTTCCGAACCGGCCGCACAGGATCACGCCCTCGGACTGAAGGAGGTTCAGGCCGCCATCGACCGCCTCGAGCCGGCCTATCGCGAAGCGCTCCTCCTCGTCGCCATCGACGGCCTCCCCTACGAGGCCGCCGCCGCGGTGATCGGGTGCCCCGCAGGCACAGTGAAGAGCCGGGTCAGCCGCGCGCGCGACAGACTCCTGCGGGATCTCGGAGAAGCGTGATCGGGGCGCGCTGCCCTTACCCAGCGACGCGTCGGACCTGGCTCATTCTTCCGGAGCCGGAAACTTGGGCCGCGGGAAAGGCCAACGTTCCGGAACAGCCGTGCCGCATGCAATGCCGCATGCAATGACGCCGCTCGACGATCGCGCGGACGCCTGTCCGCGAGGCGTGGCGATCATTCGAGGAGTGCAACAAGCGACAGGAGGCCGCCCGACGATCCGCCGACAGGGGACCGACTGGCCCGGGCGGCGCGCTGAGCTAGGGCCGGCGCGGCGGCGTAAGGCTGAGCCTGCGCAGGGAATGCGGGGCCAAACTCCGCCACCGTCGTCCCGGAACGTCCCCGATATTCCCGCCAATCGCAGACGGAAGACCCGGCGGTGATCGCGGATGCGTGCGCCGTGCGCAATCCGACACCGGCCACCGCGGCGTCAATCCATCTTTTGATGAGGACGCGGGGGTTTGGTTTTGCTGGTAAGGCGCCTTTGTCGCTGACCGCATCCACCGGACATTCCGTCTTCCGCGCGAGGAACCTCGATGCATGCGATCGGTACGAGGCCCGAACACGCCATCCCCATGGACCAGATCGCTCCCGTCGCGTCCTCTCGCACCCGCAAGAAGCCTCATCCGGCTCTCGTCGTCGCGTCGATGGCTCTGGCCGTCGGGCTCTGGTTCGTCATCTACGAGGTATCCGGCCGCCTCATCTGGTTCTGGTAGCGGAGCCGGACGTCCATGGTCGCCCGCCCATTCGGAACAGGCAGCGATAACCGGATCGCCTTCTCCAGCGCCGCAAATTCCGTGATGCCCTTTGAAGACGCGGCGCGGCTGGCTCGGATCGGCCAGTCAATCGGATACCTCGAACGACGCCATCCTTGGATGGCGGCCTGGTGAGCCCCTTGCTGGGTCAGCCCGGGTTCCTCGATCCGGATGATCGCGATCATCGCTTTTCCGAAACGGTTGATCCGTTGCTGATGCGGGCGTCTCTGACTGAGTTCGAGGCCTTCCGACCAAAGCTGGCGCGCGACAGCGGCCGACGGATCGTAAGGCGGCTGGCGTTGGCCTGATGGGGGGCTCGGAGGGAACTCTTGGCTCCTCACGACGCCCAACAACGGACACGCCGAGTCCAACAAAGCTGCCACCGTCCTCCTGTTACCCGATGAATCGATCCGTCATGTAGGTCTTCGGAGTATCCGAAAGGCTGCTGAAGCCTGTGGCGCCCACATGATCGATATGAGCCTAACGCAAAACTTTGAAAGCCGATCTATAATCCCGAATGACCGGGCGACAGAGGTGCGACCCTGTATTCTCTGAAACAGCGCTGCCATGCATCCGGCACGTCCTGGAATCCTCCAATACGACCGCCAAGACATTATGGTCGCCACGAAACCCATCACCGCAGGCAATCGATATTCATACGACTACAAAGTCATTGATTTTACGCCTAAAACGGTTTTGCGACCGCGGAGATAGTATTAATCGACTCTATGCTGCGGACGCAAATCGCATGACAGTCCGCAATACGTTCTAGCAATAAGTCGAGATAGGTTACGCGGCTTTTCGTCCTCGTCCTTCCTGTCGCCTTCCCCACACCGGACACCTAGGGCGATCCTTGTGCGAGGGTTGTGTCAGGGGGGTCCGGTCTCGCGACTGGGACACACTTCGCATCTCTCGGCGTGTGCCGTCAGTTCAACCTATTCATGACCAAAAACCGGCCGCTCGGCCCCGCGCGGGTCTGCTCACGAGGCGGAAGAGCGTCCGATCAGAGCCTCAGTCTCCTCAGACGCGTCCTGGACGAGCAGCAGGAGCCGACGGCGTTCCTCGGGATCTCGGATACGCCTGTAGGCGTGCAGCAGCGCCTCGCACTGCTGATCGAGGTCGGCGCCATCCTTGGCGCTGTGAGTTCGCGCATTGGCTGCGTCGGGAGCGTAAAGGACGTCCGGTTGAACCTGAAGCGCCCCCGCGATGCGGGTCACGAGACGCCTTGCGTCATCGCCGGCCGAAGCTGGGGGGCGGCTGTCGCTGCGATTATCCCAGGAACCATCCGACCCGGCCTTCGCTTGAAGCGGCATCTTCTGTCCCATCGCTCGCTCCGCGCTGGCGCGAAAAACGCCACTTCGGCTGCTTCTTACCACAATCCGTGCCGTATCCGGCACCAATTACACGCTCCGGTTGATATTGTTCTCGATATCGCTTGAAGCCGGAGTGAGTGCTTTTATACATTCGCAACTGAAGGTTGGTCCCGCAGCAATCGTGAGCGTCTCGGTGCCGAAGCTCAAGCTCGTTGACATCCAGACTCGCCCCACTGCATTGCAGCAGGCGTTGGACGCCGTCGAGGTGGCCGGCACCTGGGACTGGGACATCGTCTCGGACTCGGTGCGTGCAGACACGTTCGTGGCATTGATGTTCAACGTCGATCCGGACGCCGCAGCCACAGGCGTTCCGCTATCGGCGTTTGTGGACGGCATGCATCCGGATGATCAGGAGCATGTCCACGCCTTGATCCGCCGCAGCATCGACGAAGACACCCCTTTCGTTGCCGAGTACAGGGTGCTTTCGGCTGATGGTGTTACGCGATGGGTTCTCGACCGTGGCTATACCGTTCGCGACGCATCGGGGCGTCCGATCCGGGGACGGGGCATCATCATCGATCTGACGCGGTCGCGCACCGGCACGAGAGCGGCGACAGGCGGTGAGTTGCACCCACTCTGCATGCCACCCTTAGAACGAGCAGCCGAACTCCTTCTGGCCGCGCAGCAGTCTCTCGCGCAGTTGCAGGATCCGAATCTGAAAGCACGCGCGGATGCGCTGCTGTTGGAGGTCGGACGCAAGCTCGCTCAGCAGGAGCTTCAGGCTCGGCGCCGGCACATGAATTAAGTGCGCGTCTGATGGCTTGCATGGGTCAGGATACTTGAACCCACAAGCGGTGAGCCGACAGCAACGCGGCCCGGGATGGGATCGCAGGGGGTGGCTACGGCGGGGCGCCAGCCTCGGGCGCACGGGCGTCCCGAACCGGCAGCGCAGACGCACACCAGCCTCCGCCGGGTGAGCCTTGAAGCGACCAATGGCCCGCTCGCACGTTGTCTATGACAACTGTTGTTTCCCGGATTGCCCCATGCTCGCCCGATCCGCACTGCTCTTCATCGTCATGACGACGGGCGCGCAAGCCGCCGCCTTCGACGACCTGAAAGGCTACCTGGCATCCTGCCTGCGGTTCGAGATGAGCGGCGCCGGCGCGCACCGCGGCGGTCCCCTCGCGTCGAAGGTGAGGGATGCGTTGGATCGATGCTCCGACGATGTCGCGCGCCTCGAACGAGCGGATGGGCGTCGTCTGCGTGGCGATGGTGGGATCAGCCCGTCGACCAAGGAGGTGATCCGGAGCGTCGTGGGTGGCGGTGGGGGCGGTATCCGCACCGTCCGGTACTGAGGGAACGGGTCTTGGGGAGAAGATTGCCGACGCACGTGAGAGGCCCGCGCCTGTAAACCGGGCGGGTCTTTCCAGACCCGAAGCTCAGGTGTCGAGAACGCGCGGATCCGCGATCAGAGCTGTAACGCTTTACCGCAAGAGAATGCCCGGCGCGGCCAAGCCTGCGGGGCTTAAGTGGCGAAGGGTAACCGGGCCGGGACAATCGCACGCCCCCGATCATCGGTCGGATCGACCAGCGATCTGGTCGCAGGACAAAAGGAAGCGGGATTGGCCGCCGCTGGCGCGACGTTGATCCAGATAGACTCAACACAGCGAGCGTGGCGACCATGAACCAGACGGTCACAGCGATTGCATCGGCAATCCTCGCCGGCGCCCTCTTGGCGGCACCCATCGGTGCCCGGGCACAGGCCGGCGGCAGTTTCGCCAACCAAGGCTTCGGCAGCCACAACTTCGGGGCCGCAGCCGCCGGTGGCGGCGGCTTCAGCAATCAGGGCTTCGGCGATCACAACTTCGGAGCTGCAGCGGGTGGCGGCGGCTTCGCCAATCGGGGCTTTGGGAACCACAATTTCGGAGCTGCGGCGGGCGGCGGCGGCTTCGTCAACCAGGGCTTCGGCAATCACAATTTCGGAGCCGCGGCGGCCGGTGGTGGTGGGTTTGCCAACCGGGGCTTCGGCAACCCTCATCTCGGCAGGCCAGGCGTCGGCCACGGGTTCCCCAATCGCGGGCTCGCGCATGACCTCGGCGCCCACCGCGGTTACGGCCTGCATCGGCATTACGGCGTGAACCGAGGCTTCTACGGAAGTCCCTACGGATACGGCTACGGCTACGGACGACGCGGATATGGTCTCGGCGGGCTCGGCCTTGGAGTGACCGTGGGAGGCCTCTACGGCGGATACGGTTATCCGGGATACGGCTACGGCTATGACGTCGGATATGGCGGCGGCTACGCTCCGGTCACCTATGGCTACGACGACGTCGATTCGGATCGCACCATCGGTGATGACCGCTACTGCGCGCGTCGTTTCCGGTCCTACGATCCGCAGACCGGGACCTATCTCGGCCGGGATGGGCGGCGCCATCGCTGCCGCTGATCAGGGGATCACGCGCGAGGAACGGAACCGTCTGTGCCGTGCAGACAGGGCACCGTTCCGTTTTCGAGCTTTCATTCGAGGATGACGGGTCGGACGAGCACGTCCTGATCAAACGCAAGCTGCGACCGAGCGAAAGCCCTGCGCAGCCATTCACCGTGGGGTCCACGGTGGTCTGGCACGGGAGTGTTCACCCGGAAGCGTTTGCACCGCCCAGCCGCATGCGCAGCGCCGCCTGCGGACCCGAACGCTTACGCTCGCACTGGGACGAATGGCCGAAGCCGCTGGCTAATGCGGCCACGCGCTTGCTGATGCCGCAGGCCACCTGCAGGGAGCCAGCGATCGCGCGGCGAGCGGCGGGCCTTCACCCCTCCCGCTTGCGCACGTCCTGCAACATGAAGCGATCGCGCGTCAGGTCTGCGACCAGCCGCCTGACCCGCCGGATCTCCGGCACATCCCTGACGACGAACTGCGTCTTTCAGCGGTGAAAGGTCGGCACGGCCGCTAGGCCTTAAACAGGCGACCGCGGCCCCCCTCGCCGAGCGAGGCCACACGCGCGAGGCGCAGCGAGCACGGCTTGCTGACAGCGCTTGGAAAGGCTTCGCCGAAGGACAGCGCGGCCCGCTGGAGTTGCGGGCTCGGGCACCCACCATGGGGTGAAATGCTGCCAACATTTAGGAAAAATGCGCCGGTGGCGCTCCCAAGGGGAATCGAACCCCTGTTTTCGCCGTGAGAGGGCGACGTCCTAGACCGCTAGACGATGGGAGCTTTCCGGCGGCGCGGGGGTGCTATAGCCACGACCCGGCGGCGGAGCAAGAGCCTTCGTCAGGAAATCCGCCTCGGCGGGTCAGATCGGGCGCGGACAAGGATCGTGGTGGACAACGGAGACGTCGAAAAAGCCGGGATCGTGGCCGAGGGAGGCGTGCGGCTCGATCGAGCGCTGGTCACGCTGTTCCCGGATCTGTCCCGGGCTCGATTGCAGGACCTGATCCGCGCAGGCCATGTGAAGCGGGACGGTCTCCCGGCGCGCGATCCGGCCGCCAAAGTTGCCGCCGGCGCGTCCATCATCCTCACCGTGCCGCCTCCGGCACCGGCCGAGCCGGTGGCCGAAGCCGCAGACCTGCCGATCGTCTACGAGGATGACGATCTGATCGTCATCGACAAGCCGGCCGGCCTGGTGGTCCACCCGGCGCCGGGCCACGAGAGCGGGACGCTGGTCAACGCCCTCATCGCCCATTGCGGGGCCAGCCTGTCCGGGATCGGCGGGGTGCGCCGCCCCGGCATCGTCCATCGCCTCGACAAGGACACGAGCGGCCTGATCGTCGTCGCCAAGAACGACGCGGCGCATCAGGGCCTCACCGCGCAATTCGCCGATCACGGCCGGACCGGGCCGCTGGAACGCGCCTACGCCGCATTGGTCTGGGGCCTGCCCCAGCCGCGGGCGGGCACGATCCGGGCCAGTCTCGCCCGGTCCCGGTTCAATCGGGAAAAGATCGCCGTCGTCTCCGACGACAGCGGCCGCCATGCGGTCACGCATTATGCCGTCGCCGAGACCTATCGCGAGGCCACCCTCGTGCGGTGTCGCCTGGAGACGGGTCGCACGCATCAGATCCGCGTGCATCTCGCCCATCGCGGACATCCCCTGCTCGGGGACACGGTCTACGGGGGTGCCTTCCGCACCAAGGCGGCCCGCCTGAGTCTGGAGGCGCGTGCCGCTCTAACGGCCCTGGGACGGCAGGCGCTCCACGCGGAACTGCTCGGCTTCAGTCACCCGCGCACGGGTGAGACGCTGCGCTTCGAGAGTGCGCTGCCGACCGACATGACGGCCCTGATCCAGGCACTCCGGGCCGACGCAGGCGACCCGGCGCGCCTGTAACTGCCCCTTGCGGCGTGCGAAAGAACACCCCGTACCGCGTCACATCGTGACATGGTACGATCAAAATCGCCGGTGGCGCGTTGTTGGCGACGTGGGTGTCATCGACCGTGACCGGCTCCCCGGCGACTCCCATGAGATGGGTGGCCGGCAGGGTCGGCTCAAGAGCGGCCCGAGTAGACGGCACTGTTGTCCGTCGCGTCCGCCCGGCAGGGGGACACAGGTTCAGGAGAAAGCCATGGCCGGTACGCTTCCCGTGCTCGCCAACGAAGGTGGCCTTTCGCGCTACCTCGACGAGATTCGCAAGTTTCCGATGCTGGAGCCGTCGGAGGAATTCACTCTCGCCAAGGCCTGGCGCGACGCCGGTGACCGCGAAGCGGCGCATCGCCTGGTGACGTCGCACCTGCGCCTCGTCGCCAAGATCGCCATGGGCTATCGCGGCTACGGCCTGCCGATCGGCGAGGTCGTGTCGGAAGGCAATGTCGGCCTGATGCAGGCGGTCAAGCGCTTCGATCCCGACAAGGGGTTCCGTCTCGCCACCTATGCCATGTGGTGGATCAAGGCAGCGATCCAGGAATACATCCTGCGGTCGTGGTCTCTGGTGAAGATGGGCACGACGGCCAACCAGAAGAAGCTGTTCTTCAACCTCCGCAAGGCGAAGGGACGGATCTCCGCTCTCGATGAGGGCGATCTGAAACCCGACCAGGTGTCGCAGATCGCCACGCGCCTCGGCGTGCCCGAGCAGGACGTGATCGACATGAACCGGCGTCTGTCCGGTGACACGTCGCTCAACGCGCCCCTGCGCGAGGAGGGCGAAGGCGAGTGGCAGGACTGGCTCGTGGACAACAGCCCGAGCCAGGAGACCGTGCTCGCGCGCGAACAGGAGGGCCAGAACCGCCTTTCCGCGCTGAAAGATGCCCTCGGTGTCCTCAATGCCCGCGAGCGGCGCATCTTCGAGGCGCGACGTCTCGCCGAGGATCCGATCACGCTGGAAGATCTTTCGGGCGAGTTCGGCGTCTCCCGCGAACGCGTTCGTCAGATCGAGGTGCGGGCCTTCGAAAAGGTGCAGGAAGCGGTCAAGCGCAACATTGCCAGTCGCGAGCTGCCGCGGACCGGCATTGAAGCCCGCTGACAGCAGGTCCCCGGCGTAACTAAGCGCCGGGGACGATCCCGTTCATCACTGCCAAGCGTCGAAGGCGCTCTGCATGACCTGGGCGCCGGCGGTCCCTTTCTCAAAGGTCAGCACCGCCCGGCGACCGGAGGTGTAGCGCAGCGCGATGTCGAACCAGTTCCGATGCAGGAGCAGGTCGGTGTTGCGCTCGACGTCGTTCTGCAGCGACGACAGGCCGATCAGGAACAGGTTGTCGCGGACACGGACCGGCAGGCCCGAGACTGGCGAACCGCGGGCGCTCTGCTCATCCTTCGCCTGCAGCAATCCGACATCCTGGACCGTCCGCGCGGTGCCGCTGCTGCCGGTCTGGCTGAACGCAAGGCTCACCGTGTGGGAGGCCGGCAACGTCGTGTCGAGGTTGCGCTGGATGGTCATCACCAGCGTCAGCCCAGCCTCCGGAACGGTCACGGTCGCGACGACCGCGTTCTGAACCGGCTGCCCCTGCTCCCCGTTCACCGTCTCCAGGCGCCACGTCACCCGCCCCTGCGTGACGGTCGGCTGGCTGCTTTCTGCGCCGGCCCCTTCCTCGACGAGTTCAGCCCTCTGGGCGACCGAGACGCCCGCCTCGGCGGGTGGCGCGTTGGTCCGAGACGGGGCAGCACCGTCCGCGCGCGCAGGCGCCTTCGACACCGGCGCTGCATCGCCGCCGACCCGATCGCCGAACTTGGACTCGGCCTCGGACTGCTGAGAATCCGCAATCTCCGCACCGCTGGATGGCAGATTCTGTGGGCGGTCGCGCAGCAGGAAGGCTGCGACGGCGATCAAGCCGATCACGACCGCAAGGACGCTTCCGACAAAGACGTTGCGCAGCACGCGGGAGCGCCCGGCTCGGAGCGGCACCACCTCGATCCGCGGGCGCTGACGGCCCGATCCGACGTCTGCGGTGGCCTCGCCGGCGTCCTGCTCCTCGACCGAAGGTCGAGCCGAAGCCGCCGCCTCAGGGGGTAGCCCTTCGGGCGCAGCAGCGGCGGAGGCGCCCGGGCGCCTCGAGGTGATCGGGATCGGTGCCTCGCGCGGTCCGGACTCGGATGCGGAATCGCTATCCCGACCCGGGATCGCGAACGGCGCCTTGGCGGCAGGAAGCACCGGATCGGGCTTCGACGCGACGCTCGGCTCAGGGGGAGACGGTTCGGGGATCTCCGGCTCCGGCTGCACCGCCGGCGCGACCGCGATGGGCTCGGAGACGACCGGTGCAGGCGCCTGCACCGGAGAGGCCTGAACCGCATCGTTGGCCGGCGCAGGCAGACCGCCATGGTCGACCTCGAGCCGTTCGATCGCGGCGTCGAGGGCCCGCCGCTCGAGATCGATGTCCGCCTCGGAGAGCGGCGGGTCGAGGGAGCGCAACTGGCTGATGAGCGCGTTGCGCGCACGGTCGTAGACCGCCTTGCGCAGAGCGGGCGTTCGATCCGGTAGCGCATCGAGCGCACGCGCCAGAAGCGGATAGTAATCGGCCATAATACCCTGGTCCGCCCCTTCGGCCGCCGTCCGGCAACGCCGGTCGAAGGCCGGAGACCGATGGCCGCTCCCGCCGGACACGTCCGGTCGCGGCCGTCGGCCGGTTTGTCGTATTCCGCCGCACGGATCGGTGCCCGCACGCCGGTTGCGCCGCATACGGCGGATCATTCGCGAGAATGAAGGCCCGACCGCCAGCCCGTTCTAGATCAAGCCTGCGCGGACTGGATACAGGCAGCGCAGCCGGAATCACGCGTCGTCAACGGGATAGCGCGCGACGCGTCAGTCCTCGAACGGGTTGTGCATGAGGATCGTGTCGTCCCGCTCGGGGGAGGTGGACAGCAGGGCGACCGGCGCCCCGATCAACTCCTCGATCCGGCGAACATACTTGATCGCCTGCGCCGGCAGGTCCGCCCAGGATCGAGCGCCTGCGGTCGTCTCCGACCAGCCCGGGATCACCTCATAGACCGGTTCGACCCGTGCCTGAGCGGCTTGGCTCGCCGGCAGATGGTCGATCGGCTGCCCATCCAGCATGTAGCCCGTGCAGACGCGGATCTCCTCGAAGCCGTCGAGGATGTCGAGCTTGGTCAGCGCGATCCCGTGAATGCCGGAGGTCCGGACCGTCTGGCGCACCAGCACGGCGTCGAACCAGCCGCAGCGGCGCTTGCGCCCGGTATTGACGCCGAACTCGCGGCCGCGGCTGCCGATGGTCTCGCCGATCTCGTCGAACAGCTCGGTTGGGAACGGCCCCTCGCCGACCCGGGTCGTGTAGGCCTTGGCGATGCCCAGCACGTAGCCGATCGCACCCGGGCCAAGGCCCGAGCCCGTCGCCGCCTGCGCGGCCACGATGTTGGAGGAGGTAACGAACGGATAGGTGCCGTGATCGACGTCGAGTAGCGCGCCCTGCGCGCCCTCGAACAGGATGCGCTTGCCGGCCCGCCGCTCCTCGTCGAGCAGCGCCCAGACGGTGTCGGCGAAAGGCAGGATCTTCGGCGCAATGGCCTTCAGCTCCGACAGCAGCGCCTCGGCATTGACCTCGTCGATCCCGAGGCCGCGCCGCAGGGCGTTGTGATGGGTCAGCACGCGCTCGATCTTGGCCGGCAAGGCGTCGGGATCGGCCAGATCGACGACCCGGATCGCCCGGCGCCCGACCTTGTCCTCGTAGGCCGGCCCGATACCGCGCTTGGTGGTGCCGATCTTCAGGCCGGCATTGGCGGTCTCGCGGAAATGATCCAGCTCCCGGTGGAGCGGCAGGATCAGCGTGGCGTTGTCGGCGATCCGCAGGGACGCGGGGGAGACCTCCACACCCTGGGCCTTGATCCGGTCGATCTCGTCCACGAGATGCCAGGGATCGACCACGACGCCGTTGCCGATGACCGAGAGCTTGCCGCCGCGGACCACGCCCGACGGCAGCAGCGCCAGCTTGTAGGTGACGCCGTCGATGACGAGCGTATGGCCGGCATTATGCCCGCCCTGAAACCGGACGACGATGTCGGCCTGCTCGGAGAGCCAGTCGACGATCTTGCCCTTGCCTTCGTCGCCCCACTGGGCGCCCACAACGACGACGTTGGCCATGCCTGCCTGCTTACCCGCGACGGAAACCGGGACGGCGCCGCCCACGGGTGCAGGCGGCGCACGTCGTGTGCCGTTTCCGCGATCCAGCCAGCGAAATCAAGCAAGACACCGCACGGGCGACCCGTTCTGCGGTCCGGCGATAGGCCCGGCGCGGCTACTTGGCCTCGGTTCCGGGCGTCCGGCCCGGGAGTTCGTGCGGCTTGATGACCGGCATGGTCCCGGACTGATCGGGCTTCACCACAGTCCCGGTCGTCCCGGAATCCGGTGGCTTGATGACCCCGTCGTTCTTCTGGAGCTTGTCGCTGAGAGACTGATCCTGCGGCGGCGCATCCGCATTCGGGCGCACGCGCTCGGGCGGCGTCGGAGACGGGCTGGGGGTCTGAGCATAGGCGGGCACCGCCGCCAAAGTCGCCGCGAAGGCGGCGATCAGGATCTTCTTCGGCATGAGAGCCTCCCCGGTTCGGGATACGAATTCGGGGAGGAACAGTCGGAGACGGAATCCGTTCCTGCGGGCCTGGAAGGCCGGAGGGTCCACCTGTGGACGGTATCCGGGCAACCGATGGGCTTCAGCCCCGACGCGCGGCCTCGATGTACAGGTCCCGCAGGCGCCGGGTCAGCGGCCCCGGACGCCCCTCGCCGATGGCGCGGCCGTCGATCTCGATGACCGGCATCACGAAGGCCGAGGCGCTGGTGTAGAAGGCCTCCTGTGCCGCGTAGGCCTCCTCGACCGGAATCAGCCGCTCCTCGATCCGCAGATCCGCCTCCTGGGCGAGGCGCAGGACCGACGCCCGGGTGATGCCCGGCAGGAGCGCCGTGGAGAGCGGCCGGGTGACGAGCACGCGGTCGCGGCTGACGATGAACGCGGTCGAGGACGAGCCTTCGGTCACCGCGCCATCCTCGACCATCCACGCCTCGGCGACGCCGGCCTCGGCCGCCTGCTGCTTGGCGAGCACCTGCGCCAGCAGGGCCACCGATTTGATGTCCCGCCGCTTCCAGCGCAGATCCTCGACGGTGATCACCCGGGCGCCGCTCTCGACAAGCGGGTTGGCGAGCACGGTCTTGGCCTGCGTGAACATCATCACGGTGGGCTCGGTGCCGGCCTTCGGGAAGGCGAAGTCGCGCTCGGCCACGCCCCGGGTCACCTGCATGTAGACCAGCCCCTCGGTGACGCCGTTGCGGGCGACGAGTTCGGTCTGCAGGCGCTCCCAGCTTGCCGCATCGTGCGGGTTGCGGATGCCGATTTCACCGAGGGAGCGGTCGAGGCGGGCGAGATGCGCGGCGTTGTCGACGAGCTTGCCGTCGATGATCGCCGAGACCTCGTAGATGCCGTCCGCGAACAGGAAGCCGCGATCCATGATCGGCACGCGCGCCTCCTCGAAGGGGAGGAACTGGCCGTTGAGGTAGACGATGCGGGGAGCGGTCACGGAGAGCTGTCCTGTGTTCGTCGCGGGCCCAAGCAGGAATCGTGCGGTATGCTCAGCGGTCGCCGAACACCCGCCCGAAAATCGTGTCCACGTGCTTGAAGTGGTAGTCGAGATCGAAGCACGCCTCGATCTGTTCGGGCGCGAGCGCTGCGGCGACCTCCGGGTCCGCCTTGAGCAGGGCCAGGAAATCGCCCTCGCCGCGCCAGACCGGCATCGCGTTGCGCTGGACCAGCCGGTAGGAATCCTCGCGGGACACGCCGGCCTGGGTGAGCGCGAGAAGCACGCGCTGCGAGTGGATCAGGCCGCCGAGCCGGTCGAGGTTCTTCTGCATGTTGGCCGGGTAGACCAGCAGCTTCTCCATGACCCCGGTCATGCGGGCCAGAGCGAAGTCGAGGGTCACGGTGGCGTCGGGGCCGATCATCCGCTCGACGGAGGAGTGCGAGATGTCGCGCTCATGCCAGAGGGCGACGTTCTCCAGCGCCGGGGTGACGTAGCCGCGCACCATCCGGGCGAGGCCGGTGATGTTCTCGGTGAGGACCGGGTTGCGCTTGTGCGGCATGGCCGAGGAGCCCTTCTGCCCCTCGGAGAAGAACTCTTCCGCCTCCAGAACCTCGGTGCGCTGCAGGTGCCGGATCTCGATCGCCAAGCGCTCCAGGGACGAGGCGACGACGCCGAGGGTGGCAAAGAACATCGCGTGCCGGTCGCGCGGGATCACCTGGGTGGAGACCGGCTCGGCGGTCAGGCCCATCTTCTCGGCAACGTACTGCTCCACCCGCGGGTCGATATTGGCGAAGGTGCCGACCGCCCCGGAGATGGCGCAGGTGGCGACCTCCTCGCGGGCCGCGACGAGGCGGCGGCGGTTGCGCTCGAACTCGGCATAGGCCTGGGCCAGCTTCAGCCCGAAGGTGACCGGCTCGGCATGGATGCCGTGCGATCGGCCGATGGTGGGGGTCAGCTTGTGCTCGAAGGCCCGGTCTTGAGGGGCGGCGAGGAGCGAATCGACGTCGGCGATCAGGATGTCGGCGGCGCGCACCAACTGGACGTTGAGGCAGGTGTCGAGCACGTCCGACGAGGTCATGCCCTGGTGGACGAAGCGCGCCTCCGGACCGACGATTTCGGCGAGATGGGTGAGGAAGGCGATGACATCGTGCTTCGTCACCGCCTCGATCGCGTCGATGCGGGCGACGTCGAAGACCGCGTCCTTACCCTTGGCCCAGATCGTCTCGGCCGCCTCCTTCGGGACGACGCCGATCTCGGCGAGCGCCGTGGTGGCGTGGGCCTCGATCTCGAACCAGATCCGGAAGCGGCTCTCGGGCGACCAGATCGCCGTCATCGCGGGGCGGCTGTAGCGGGGGATCATGGGGGCCTCGGCACGGTCCGTATTGCGTGCGAGGCCGGTAGCATGCGCCGGCCCGGCCGCTCAATGCGCATCGGCCATGACGGGACGGCAACGGATGTGGACCGTCGGCAACAGCGGGATCAGTCGATCCGCACCCAGCCCTGGCCCATCAGGCGCTCCTGCGGGCGGAAACGGGACTTGTAGTCCATCTTCCGCGACCCCTCGACCCAATAGCCGAGATAGAGATACGGCAGGCCGAGCCGTTGGGCCCGGCGGATATGGTCGAGGATCATGAAGGTCCCGGGGGAGCGCGCGGCTTCGGCGGGATCGTAGAACGAGTACACCATCGACAGCCCGTCGGAGAGGACGTCCGTCAGGCAGAAGGCGAGCGGCGGCCCGGAGCCGCGGCCGGTGACCGCCGTGTCCGGCCCGTGCCGCCGGTACGACACCAGATGGGTGTCGACGTGGCTGTCCTCGACCATCATGGCGTAGTCGAGCACGGTCATGTCGACCATGCCGCCGTCGCCGTGGCGGGCGTCGAGGTAGCGGCGGAACAGGGCGTACTGCTCCGAGGCGGGCCGGTTCGGCTCCGGCGTGCCGATCCAGTCGGCGCTCCGCGCCAGGATGCGTCTCTGGCTGGCGCTCGGCACGAATTCATCGACAACGACACGCACCGAGATGCAGGCGCGGCAGGTCTCGCAGGCGGGACGGTAGGCGATCGTCTGCGAGCGACGGAAGCCGCCCTGGGTCAGGATCTCGTTGAGGTCGCGGGCGCGCCGTCCGACCAAGTGGGTGAAGACCTTCCGCTCCTCCTGTCCCGGCAGGTACGGGCACGGCGAGGGGGCCGTGAGGTAGAATTGCGGTGTGTCGCGCGGATGGCTGGTCACGCTTCTCACAGGCCCTACGCCGGGTTCGTCCTCTCGGCGCCGGCATGTCAATGTACAGGCGACCGGCCGAGGCTCAATGGCCCGACCGGTCGCACCGTCAGATTTTCATCGCCGGGTTCGACGCTCAGCGGGCGTGGACGACGGCGAGGCCGAGCAGCAGGTCGTGACCGAGACGCCGGTCCGACCGCATCAGGCCGAACGCGATGTCGACGCACCAGAGCAGGAAGGTCGAGATCGCCACGTAAAACAACAGCGCGTGGACCGCGGCCGTGATCACGTCGACCCGCGCGCCGCTCTCGGGTGCGATGGTGCGCAGGCCCATCAACCGCTGGCCGATCGTGCTCTGCTTCGACCCGCCCACCGTGATCGCGCTATAGATGATGCCGCTCGCCGGCAGCACCGCGAACAGGGTCCAGCCGAGGCCGAACGTGACCACGCCGATCACGGTGATCAGCAAAGTCAGCAGGGCCGTGAAGCCGAAGATGAACAGGATATCGAGGAGATAGGCGACCGTCCGGCCGCCGAGACTCGCCCGCACGAACGGAACCGGCAGCGACGCCGCATAGCCGGGTGCCGTGTCGAAGCGCTGCGCGTATCCGGGTTGGGGGTTCTGCATGATGTCGCGTCCTGCCAGCGAGGCTGCGGGCGAGAAGGTGGGTGCGCGCCGCTCAGGCCGCAAGAGGATGCGTTTGCCCGGCCTCAGCTTCGCGCTGCTGCAGGACTGCCTTACCGTCCGGCCGGGTCGCCGGCCGCGGCGTCCGGCGTGTCGAGATAGAATCGCCTCAGCATGTAGAGCGCGGGCCCCGACAGGGTCGTCCCCTCGGTGGCGAGGGCGACGAGGGTCGTCCCGGCATCGAACCGGCAGGTCAGCCAGTGCGGCCGGGTCCCGTCGGAATAATCGACCCGGACCGAATTCGCCGCCGGTCCCGGCGCCGCCCGCAGGAGCCGGATCCCAGGTTGCGGCGCCACGGCCGGCAACGCCCGCCGGCAGGTGGCGACGCGATCCCGGCGCAGGGTGTCCTGACAGGCGGCGAGCCCGCCGAGAAAGCCGGCGACGACCGCGGCCCCGAGGAGCCAGCGGTGCCCGCGTGTCACGGATGGCTGCGCAGGCGCTCCGCGACCCGCGGCGCATGATAGGTGAGGACGCCGTCGGCTCCGGCCCGCTTGAAGGCGAGGAGCGCCTCGACCATCGCGCGGTCGCCGTCGAGCCAGCCATTCCGGGCGGCCGCCTCGATCATCGCGTACTCGCCGGACACCTGGTAGGCGAAGGTCGGGACCTGGAACTCGTCGCGGACCCGGCGGATGATGTCGAGATAGGGCAGGCCCGGCTTGACCATCACCGAATCGGCGCCCTCGTCGAGGTCGAGGCGAACCTCGCGCAGGGCCTCAGACGAGTTGCCCGGATCCATCTGGTAGGTGCGCTTGTCGCCCACGAGGGCGGCCTTGGTGCCGATCGCGTCGCGGAACGGCCCGTAGAACGCACTGGCATACTTGGCCGCGTAGGCCATGATCTGCACGTCGAGGAACCCTGCCTTGTCGAGGCCGGCGCGGATCGCGCCCACGCGCCCGTCCATCATGTCGGAGGGGGCGATGATGTCGGTGCCGGCCTCGGCCTGGATCAGGCTCTGCTCGACGAGGACCGCGACGGTCTCGTCGTTGAGGACCGCGCCGTCCTTCATCAGGCCGTCATGGCCGTGGCTGGTGTAGGGATCGAGCGCCACGTCGGTCATGATCCCGACCTCGGGCACGGCCCGCTTCACGGCCCGCACCGCCCGGCAGACGAGATTGTTGGCGTTGAGCGCCTCCGAGCCGGTCGGGTCGCGCAGCGCCACATCCGTGTAGGGGAAGAACGAGATGGCCGGAATGCCGAGGCGCGCCGCGCGCTCCGCGTCGCGGACGACCTCGTCCACCGAGAGCCGCTCGACGCCGGGCATGGAGGCGATCGGCTCGCGCCGGCCCTCGCCCTCGATCACGAACATCGGCCAGATCAGATCGTCGACCGTCAGGGTATGCTCGCGGACCAGCCGGCGCGACCATTCCGATTTTCGGTTGCGGCGCGGGCGCTGGGTGATCTTGAGACCCTCCACGCGGGCGCCCTCGCGGGCGGCCTCCACGGCGAGAGGGCGCGGCTCTGGCAGGGTGTCTGACATGCGGCTTCGCTACCGTTCGCGCGGACCACGCCGCGGATCGCGCGGCGCCCCTGCGCCGGAGGCGTTCGACTACCACACCGGACCTGTGCGGCGAAACCCGACCGTTGACGCAGGACGGCGGAACGGCTTCAACCCGGCGCGTTGCGTTCCCGAAGACCAGGATCCTGTTCCCTGTCCATGAGCCGGCCCATCATCTCCGCGAGTCACCGATAGTGCCCGGCTATTTTCCGATCCGGCGCAGGACGCCCCGGCCCGGGGGGATCCCCAGCGACCGGATCGAGCGCGTCCAGGGGCCGGCACCCGGCACGTGGGATACGGTGCTGATCTGGTTCATGCGGCTCACGGCCCTCGTCTGGCTGCTCAAGAGCGTCTTCGCCTGGGCGACCATCCTCGACATCGTGCCGGGTGTCCGCCCCTTCGAGGCCGAGCCCTTCGGCCGCCAATCCGCCATCGTCTACTTCGCGGTGATCGATGCCGCCGCGGCGATCGGCCTGTGGCTGACGAGCGCCTGGGGCGGCGTCATCTGGCTGCTCGCCGTCACGTCGGCGATGACGCTGGCGGTTCTGACACCGCAACTCTTGCCGTTATCGGTGCCGCTGCTCGTATTCGGGGGCTGCGTCGTGACGTTGTACTTCCTGCTGTCCTGGCTGGCGGCGCAGGAAGCACGGTGAACGAACCGTTCTTATCTTCATTCAGTTTGTCTTTACCGCGAAGAGTAAATCGCGAATTCATCCTGTCGCTTAAATCGCCTTTCATTCCCGAGCCCTAGCTTAGCCATCATCAACGGCGCCGCATCGAACGGGTGCCGGATCATCGGATGGCGAGGCAGAGATGAAGACCCAGAACGCCCGAGTCGCGCAGATCGAAGCTCCCGAGGAAGGCTTGGGCGCGAAGGGCTCCTACCTGGAGGCGCTCCACCTCGTGGAACGGCTGCACCGCCGCCTGCTCGACGTGATCAAGGACGAGTTCGAGCGCCGCGGCCGCGAGGACGTCAACAGCGTCCAGGCGCTGCTGCTGTACAACATCGGCGACAAGGAACTGACCGCGAGCGAGCTGCGGACCAAGGGGTACTATCTCGGCTCCAACGTCTCCTACAACGTGAAGAAGCTGGTCGAGGCGGGCTACCTCCACCATGCCCGCTCGAAGACGGACCGGCGCTCCGTGCGGATCAGCCTGACCGACAAGGGCCGTCAGGTCCACGAGATCATCCAGGGGCTGTACGACAAGCATGCCCGGACGATCACGCCGATCGGTGGGATCTCCGAGGACGATTTCGCCCGCCTGAATCAGGCGCTCGGCCGCCTGGAGCGCTTCTGGACCGACCAGATCCGCTACCGCCTCTGAGGCTCAGAGGTTGAGGAGCCCGGCAACCCCGGCGATCACCGCATAGGCGAAGCCGGCATTGATGGCGACGCCGAACACGCCGATGACGAGGCCGCCCAGCACGACGAGACCGTCGCGCTCGACGAGGCCGAGCCCGACCAGGCAGACGGCGAGACCGAGCGGGATCTGCCCGACGATGGGCGCGGCCACGATCAGCGCCAGCGCCAGGGCCAGCAGGACGATCCCCATGCCGCGCATGCCGAGCGCGGTCTCGAAGACGCTGACGCGGGGGCGCGACCAGCGCTCCAGGCGGCGCAGGATCGGCACCGCGCGGGTCACAGCGCGCCGGACATCCGTCAAGGCGATGGAGCGGCCCAGCAGCATCCGCGGCAGCCACGGTGCCGACATGCCGGCGGCGATCTGGATCGCCACGAGCAGCAGGAGCAGGCCGCAAATCAGTGGGATCGGCGGCGGCATCGGCAGGCAATTCGGCAGCCCCAGCAGGACCACGAGCAGCGCGAAGGCGCGATCCCGTAGGACCGCGACGATGTCGCCCACGGTGAGGCGCTCGCCCTCCTGGCTCGCCAGCACGGTGAGGACGTCCGACGTTCGTGCACCGGAGGTCAAGGATCTGCCAACCTTCGCTAACCCGCGGGGGCTCTAGCCGAGAACATCTGGCACGCCAAGCACGGCGGATTCGCGACAGCGCGATGGCGGCCGGCAGGTGGCCGCACACCGCGCCGCGCCCGGCAGCCCGGCCAAGCATTCCCAAAGTCACAGCGCACGCCGGCGGACATGCGGCACGCTTTTGCCGGGCTTCCGGATCATGGCGCCAACAAATCCGGGGATGCCATCGCGCCAATCGATGCAACACGGTTAATTTTATCCTAATCTGATCCTTCCATGCCGGAGGATCGATCGTGCAAAGCTATCGCACAGCCCCAAAGATCCACACGCGAAGGCCAACGGCTCTGATTGTTCTGGCAGGCATCGTGGGTTTTGCTTCAACGGCACACGCCAGCGAGATCGACACGCTGCTGTTCGGCAGCCTCGACGCGGGCGGCGACACGTTCCTGACCCTCGGCGCGAAGGTCGGCCTTACTTCTCTCGCGCAGGAGGGTTTCGTCGCGCTGGCGACCGTCGGCGGCGGACGGCGCACGGAAAGCGGCGCGGACGGTCCCCGCGAACGGTACACCGTCGCCGCCGCCGCACTCGCCGGGCATCAGTGGTTTTTCGACTGGGGCGTGGTCGCGGCCTATGCCGGCCTCGAGACCACGAGTGAGATGCTGATCGCAGGGCCGACGCGCGACGCCCTGCCGACCCGCTTCGGCCTGCGCCTGCACGGCGAGGTCTGGGCACGTCCGACCGCTGCGACGCTGCTTCAGGCGACCGCCGTCGCGGGATCGGCCCGGGACAGCCTCTGGGCGCGCCTCGCCTGGGGCTATCGCCTCTGGGAGACCTATCTCGGCCCAGAGGCGGCGCTCTACACCGACGCGACCGGCTACGCGAAGTGGAGCCTCGGCCTGCACGGGACCGACTTCGCCCTCGGCCGGTACAGCCTCCGCGCGTCGGTGGGCCTTCAGACCGAGTCGCGCCGGGCCCGGGCTTGTCCCTACGTGACGCTGTCGGTCTGGTCGCCACTCTGATCGGCGCTCGGCCGGGCCTCGAGGGCATCGAGGAAGGCGGCCGCGTCGCGGCGGATCTCGGCGCGGCGCTCGTCGCCGAATCCGCGCAGGGTCCGGTACGGCATCGCCAAGCGCTGATTGCCGGCCAGCCGCTCCTCGTTCTCGATCAGGAAGTTCCAGTAGAGATAGTTGAACGGACAGGCCTCGGGCCCGGACTTGACCTTCACGTCGTAGGCGCAGGACGCGCAGTAATCGGACATCCGGTCGATATAGGCGCCCGAGGCCGCATAGGGCTTGGAGCCCATCACGCCGCCATCGGCCCACAGAACCATGCCGTGAACGTTGGGCAACTCGACCCATTCGTAGGCGTCGGCGAAGACGATCAGGTACCATTCCTCCACCTGCGCCGGGTCGAGGCCGGCGATGAGGGCGAAGTTGCCGGTCACCATCAGGCGCTGGATGTGGTGGGCGTAGGCGTGGGCGCGCGTCTCGGTGACCACCTGCGCGACGCAGTTCAGCGCCGTTTCCCCCGACCAGTAGAACCACGGCAGGTCGCGGCGCGCGCCGAGGGCATTGGTGTCCCGGTAGGCGGGCATCCGCGCCCAGTAGAGGCCGCGCACGTATTCCCGCCAGCCGAGGATCTGCCGGATGAAGCCCTCGACGCAGTGGAGCGGCGCCGCACCGTCGCGGTAGGCGCGCTCGGCCGCCCAGCAGACCTCCTCGGCGGTAAGCAGGCCGGCGTTGAGGGCGGGCGACAGGAGGGCGTGGTACAGGAACGGCGCGCCGGTCTTCATTGCGTCCTGATAGTCGCCGAAGGTCGGAAGGGCCTCGGCCAGGAAGTGCCGGAGCGCCGCGAGGGCGTCGGCCCGGGTCACCGGCCAGGAGAAGCCGGAGAGATCGCCGAAATGGTCGCCGAATTCCGCCTCGACGAGGGCGATGGCCTCGCGCGTCACGGAATCGGGCTGGAAGCCGATCCGGTCCGGCGGACGATGCCCCTTGGGCAGGCGCTTGCGGTTCTCGGGATCGTAATTCCAGCGGCCGCCGGCGGGCTCGCCGCCATCCATCAGAAGGCCGGTCCGACGCCGCATGCCCCGGTAGAAGGTCTCCATCCGCAGGTGATGCCGGCCGTCTGCCCATTTCGCGAAATCCTCACGCGGACACAGGAAGCGGTTGTCGGCGCGGATCTCGAGCGGCATCGGCAGGCTCTCGCGCCAATCCTGCATCATTTCCCAGACGCGCCACTCGCCCGGTTCGGTGACGACGATCCGCTCCGGCCGGTGCCGCGCGACGGCGCGCTCCAGTTCGCCGGTGAAGCTACCGGTATTGCCCGCCTCGGTGAGGCGCACGTAGTCGACGGTGATTCCCTCCGCCTCCAATTCGGCCGCGAAGTGGCGCATGGCGGCGAACAGGAAGGCGATCTTCTGCTTGTGGTGGCGGACATAGGTCGCCTCGTCCCGGACCTCGACCATCAGCACCACGTCGCATTCGGGGTCGAGGTCGACGAGGCTCGAGACCCGGCGCGTCAGCTGATCGCCGAGGACGAAACGCAGCGTGCCGCGCGGTGCGGCGGCGCCGCGGCGTTTTCCGGCCATCGTCTCAGCCCTTGGTCCGGAGGGCGGAGCGGCCGCCATCCACGCCGATGACTTGGCCGGTGATCCAGGCCGCCTCATCGGAGACCAGGAAGGCGGCCAGGGCGCCGACATCCTCCGGACGCCCGAGCCGTTGGAGGGCATGCATGGCCGCAATCCCCTGCGCGAGGGTCTCGTTGCCGGTGATCCCCGCAGCGAGCGGCGTGCGCGTCAGCGAGGGCGCCACGACGTTGATGCGGATCTGGGGCGCGAGTTCGGCCGCCAGGGACAGCGCCATGCCCTCGATGGCGCCTTTCGCCATGGCGACGGAGGCATGCGCGGCAAAACCCTGCGCCACCGCCACCGTCGAGAACAGGACGATCCCGGCCCCCGCCGCGCCGGCACCGGCCTTCAGCGCGCCCGCGGCGGCCTGCACCGCCGAGAAGGCACCGAGCGCATTGATGGCGAAGTCGCCCTCGACATCCGCCCGCGTCAACCGATTCAGCGGCCGCAGATTGATGGTGCCGACTGCGTAGACCAGCCCCGCGAGGTCCGGGCCCGCCGCCTCGGTCACGGCGGACGCGAAGTCCGGATCGGTGACGTCGCCCGCGGTGATGCGCGTCTCCCCCAGATCCTCGGCGACCTTAGACAGGCGATCCGCGTCCCGGGCCGCGAGATGCAGGGCGTAGCCTCGGGCGCGGAGGGCACGCGCCGTGGCAAGACCGATGCCTCCGGTTCCGCCGTAGATGATCACCCGACGCACGCCGAACCCCTTGCTACCCGCATTGGCACGATCAAGGTAAGGCGAGGGACGCTCCCGGGCAGACGGCGGATCCGCGCCCTCCACGTGCACAAGGTCGCAGGCGGCAAGGATGAAGTTCGCGTTCGCCGGCATCGACTTCCTCGGCGGAGTCTTCGAGGGACTGCTGGATGCCGGCTGGACGCCGGTGAAGCTGTTCACCCGCCCCTGTGACGGGATCTACGACCACAACGAAGTCATCGTCGCCCGCGCCCGGGCGCTGCGGCTGCCGATCCAGCTGTCGCGGATCCGCGAACGGGATATCGAGGCGCTCCAGGCCGAGCACGGCCGGGATTGGGCGCTCGTGGTCGCGGGATATCCCTGGCTCATCAAGGGCTGGAAGGGCCGCGCCGCCTACGGCCTCAACATCCACCCCTCCCCGCTTCCGACGGGCCGCGGCCCCTACCCGCTGTTCCGCGCCGTCCTCGACCGCTACGAGAGCTGGGGCGTCACCGCCCATGTCCTCGCCGACGGCTTCGACACCGGCGACATCCTCGCGCAGGATATCTTCGGCTTAAGTTCGCACGAGAGCCACGAGACCCTGCTGGCCAAGTGCCAGATGGCGGCCCGCCGTCTCGCCGCGGGCCCGCTCGGCCGTGAACTGCCCGCACGATGGCGGAGATCCGAGCCGCAGGGCGACGGCTCCTACTGGCCCCGTGCCACCGATTTCGACCGGACGCTCGATTTCCGGCAGGACGTCGCGACGGTCCTGCGCCGGGTGCGGGCCTTCGGCACGGTCGAGACGATTGCGCGGCTGGGAGATGCCCGGGTGTTCGTGGCGGAGGCCCAGGGCTGGCCGGAACGCCACGCGCACACGCCCGGGACGGTGGTGCACCGCCACCGCCGCCACGTCGTGGTCGCGGCCCTCGACGGCTACGTTCAGCTGACCCGCTGGTCACCGGTGCCCCTCGCGGAAGTTGGGCAGGTCGGCCGCTGACCGACGCCGACCGGGAACCGAAGCGCGAACCCTGATGTTTCCGGCGGCCCAGGACATTACGGAGTCCGACATGTCGACACGCGCCAGCCTCGCCGCAGCCCTCGGGTTTGCCGCGCTGTTCACCGGCTCCGCCTTCGCGCAGGCGGTGATCGTGACTCCCGACGAGTTCGGCCCCGACGACGATGTGGTGGTGCGCGACTACATCGTGCGCCGACCGGTGGGGCCCGGGCCGATCGTCGGATCGATCCCGCTGCGTCCCGGCAGCATCGTGCCGCCCGACGTGCGTCTGGCCCCCTTCACCGAGGCCCCGAATCCGCGCCTGCGGCGCTTCGGCTACTTCGTGGCGCCGGGCGACAAGATCGTGGTCGTCGACCCCGAGACCCGTGCGGTGGTGCGAATCCTCGATCGCTGACGCCCCGCGGCGCGCGGCTCACCAGTCGCTGAGCGCCGCGCGCTTCCAGCGATCGGGCGCGACACAGCGGTACTCGTAGGCCTCGTCCCAGGCGTGGTCCCCCGGGATGCAGGGTGCGCGGCTGCTCTCGGGCGGCCGCGGCAGCGTCTCGCGGAAAGAGGCGGCCTCGATCTGCCCGGTGTCGCTCACGCGCAGGACCGGTCCGGCTCCCGTGCCATAGACCAGATCGCGACCGTCGAAGCCGAGGCTGCGGGAGAAGCCGCCGTCGCGGTTGCCGTCGAGCCCGATCGCCTGTCCGGCCGCGAGCAGCATCGGCACGCCGGTAAACCGCGCCGCGGCAGCGTCGATCCCGATGCCGTAGGTCCCCTCCCCCTGGAACGAGATCGCCCGGTCGGTGATGGATCCGGTGAGATTGCCCATGAGGATGCCGTAGCCGGTATGGGCCCCCGGCACGCCGCCGGTGGAGATCTGCAGACCGACCCGCTGGCGGTTCCGATCCGTCGTCGGCGATTGCGCCGAGACGTCGATCTCGGCGCCGATGCACGAGGCCACGGGGTCGGCCTCGTCGGTCATGTCGACGCAATTGAAGTTGCCGGCCCAGGACGGCCCCACCGGCCCCACCCCGTTCGGTTCCTTGAAGATAGTGCCATTGACGGCGACGTTCTGTGCCCCGGTGCTGGCGAGGGCGCGATTGTGCAGTTCGCCCGTGATCGTCCATTCGTAGCCGGCATTGTGCGGGCCGGTGGAGCCGAGCGCCCAGATCGCCTTGTAGGTGTGAGTGGCCTCACCCGACCCTTCGGGCACGTGCCGGTCGACCCGCAGGGTCGAGACCGGATCAAAGGCCTGCGGCCGGTTCCAGAGGAAGACGTGGCCGCCGTCCAGCCCCGGCACGCCGGTTCCCTGGACGCTCCGGGAAAGGGTCGGCAGCCAAGGCTGATCGGGGACAGGCGCGGCTGACGGCGGCCGTCCGGGTGCCTCGGCGGCGCCGGAAAGCGGCAGACCGGCCGCGATGCTGGCCAGCAGGACCAAGCCAGGGCGGATGCGCATGATCGTCTCCGATATCCGTACGGCACGGCCGCGCCCGGAACCGGACGGGCGGCCGCCCCTCGGTGCGAGATAGGCTCTGCCGAGCGTCGCGGCGACATTAGCCCCGATCAACCGGGCAGGTTGCGGATTCGGTGCCTGGATCCCGATGTGATCTGATGCAGGCCGGATTTCGCCACCGGTTCGGACCCATGAAAGCCCTTCGTTTCCTGCGAATTTGGCTCCTGATATCGATCCCGCTGGGCCTCCTGGTCGGCAGGTTCATCAAGGTCGGCAAGGGACCGCCATCGCCCGGAAAGGGCCCGCGGTGATTATGCGAACTCCCGCCGATAGACGCGCCACGTCTTGTCCTTCTGCCGGACGATCGGGGACCATCAATCATCTATTAGTAAATACCGCGCATTTTTACTGATATCGCGCCCATCAACGGATCCAGGCAGGAACCTCGGCCGTGTCCCGCACCGCACGCCCTTACAGCGCCCTGGCGGAGCGACGGGCGACCGAGCGGAAGCCCACCGCCCTGCTGGCCTTTGCTCAGCAACGGGACGGCGCGCGTTATCCGTGTCAGGTCAGAAACATCTCCGATCGCGGCGCGATGTTGGAGTTCCTCGGCCAGCAGGCGGCGCTGCTCGAGAACGCGTTCTATCTGGTGTTGACGAGTTCAGAAACGCGGCACGCGGTTCGCCTGATCTGGCGGACGGAGCAGACGGTCGGCGTGGCGTTCAGTCCGGATTCCGATTGAGGCACGCGCCGTCCCGGCTCAAGTCGCCAAGGTCGCCATGAGCATCAGTCCGAATGCCGGGAGCGTCAGCGCCAGGATGGCCAGGGCGTCGAGCGGTGCCGGCCGGCTCGCGGCGAGCCAGCGATGCTCGGCGAACTTCTCGGCTGCGAAACCGAAGAGAACCAAGCCGCAACCGATGAACGTGACAAGCGCGGACATGACCCGGCCCCTTTGCGGAACGCCGCACGGAAGCGTGCGCCTGCCCGGCAGTACCCGCCGCGGAGGCGTAAAGTTTCACCGCAGGTCCGCCGATCGCGAAAATCACCACCCGGGCGCCTACGGGTCCCTGCACTCCGGACACGACCGCAGGGCGGCGCCGCGCCGGCATCTCCACCGTAGATCCGTGCCGAGCGCGTGCCCTCAGGGTCAGGGGGTTGCAATCCCGCGCAGATCCGTCGAGGCGGAAGCAAGCGGCATCGTTGAGGATTGTCGCAGGCAGCGGGGGGACTTCGACCTGTGAAGGCGAGCGGCAGCGGCGTGGCTGTGGGACATGAGGGCTGGTTGTACTGGGTCGGGCGCGCCGGCGAGGTAGAGGCCTTCTACGGCGACACCGCGACCTCGCGACGGATCCTCAGACGCTGGACCCGGCTGATCGGGCAACGGGCACGCCGCCTGGACGCCCTCGGAATCCGCCACGTGCATACCGTCGTCCCCGACAAGCTGGCGATCTATCCCGACCTGCTCGGCCGCCCCTTTCCGGGGCTCGACGACCCACCGGGCGTCCGCCTCGCCCGATCGGTCGCCGTCGACAGCGGAGCTCCGATGGCGGATCTGCAGACGCCACTCGTGGCCGCGCGGGACGGCGAGCCGGTCTACCTGCGGACGGACACGCACTGGACCTATCGCGGCTATCTCATCGCCTATCGCGCCCTCTGCGAAGCCCTGAACGCACCGGTGGCGGACCATGTCTTTGCCGGCACCAGCACCCGCGAGACCTTCACCTTCGATCTCGGCGAGAAGC
>NZ_BACT01000363.1:0-7282 GCF_000333255.1 Methylobacterium sp. B1
ATCCTGCTCGGCGACGCGGAGATTGCGGTGGCCGGCGGGGCCGAGAGCATGAGCCGCGCGCCCCACCTCCTGACCACCGGGCGGACCGGGTCGCGCATGGGTGACGCCGTCCTCGTCGACTACATGCTCGGCGCGCTGAGCGACCCGTTCGGCAACGGCCATATGGGCGTCACCGCCGAGAACGTGGCCGAGCGCTACGCCATCCCCCGCGCCATGCAGGATGCCTTCGCGGCCGAGAGCCAGGCGCGCGCCGCACGGGCGATCCGCGAGGGCCGGTTCCGCGATCAGATCCTGCCGATCGACGTGCAGCGGAAGCGCGAGACGGTGGCCTTCGACACCGACGAGCACCCGAAGGCCACGAGCGCCGACGACCTCGCCAAGCTCCGCCCGGCCTTCTCCAAGACCGGCAGCGTCACGGCCGGCAACGCCTCGGGGCTGAACGACGGCGCCGCCGCCCTGGTCCTGTCCAGCGCCGCGCAGGCCGAGCGCGACGGCGCGACGCCGCTCGCCCGGATCGTCGGCTACGCCCATGCGGGCGTGGACCCGTCCGAGATGGGCATGGGCCCGGTGCCGGCGGTGCGGCGCCTGCTGGAGCGGACCGGGCTGCGGGCGGGGGATTTCGACGTCATCGAGTCGAACGAGGCCTTCGCGGCCCAAGCCTGCGCGGTCTCCCGCGCCCTCGACCTCGATCCCGACACGGTCAACCCCAACGGCGGCGCCATCGCCCTCGGCCACCCGATCGGCGCCACGGGGGCGATCATCACCGTGAAGGCCCTCTACGAGCTGGCCCGGACCGGCGGCCGCTACGGTCTCGTGACCATGTGCATCGGCGGCGGCCAGGGGATCGCCCTGGCCCTCGAGCGCGTCCAGTGACGCGGCCCTGAACCCCCATGCTGGACGCAGGTCAAAGGACGGCGCTCTGCGCCTGGATCGGCCGGACCCTGGGGGCCGGGACGGTCACCCTCGACGACATCCGGCCGCTGACCGGCGGCTCGATCCAGGAGAACTGGATGCTGGCCTGCCGTGTCGACGGCGGCGAGCGGGGCTTCGTCCTGCGCAAGGACGCGCCGGCCACCATCGCGTCGAGCCGCCCGCGGGCCGAGGAGTTCCGGATCCTGCGCGCCGCCTTCGCGGCCGGCGTGCGGGTGCCGGAGCCGGTCGGATTCTGCGCCGATCCGGGCGTGGTCGGGGCGCCCTTCGCCCTGATGGGGCTCGTCTCCGGGGTCGGGCTGGGGCCGCGGGTGGTGAAGGACACGCGCCTCGGCGGCGACCGGGCGGCCCTGGCCGAGCAGCTCGGGCGGGAGCTGGCCCGGATCCACGGAATCCTGCGGGCCGATGGCCCCGGCCGCGCCGTCCTGGCGGACGACCTCGCCTTCCTCGGTGCGCCCGACGCGCATCCGGCGCTCACCGAGATCCGCACCCTGCGGGCGAATCTCGACGGGATCGGCGCCGTGCGCCCGGCCCTCGAATGGGGCCTGCGCTGGGCCGAATGCCACGCGCCGCCCTGTCCCGAGCCGGTCCTGGTCCATCGCGACTTCCGCACCGGCAACTACATGGTCGATGCCGAGGGCCTGACCGCGATCCTCGATTGGGAATTCGCCGGCTGGGGTGACCCGGTCCAGGATATCGGCTGGTTCTGCGCCGCCTGCTGGCGGTTCGGCCGGCCCGACCTGGAGGCCGGCGGCATCGCCCCGCGGGCCGCCTTCTACCGCGGCTACGAGGCCGAGAGCGGACGCAGGATCGACCCGGAGGCCGTGCGCTACTGGGAGATCATGGCGCATCTGCGCTGGGCGGTGATCGCCCTGGAGCAGGGCCACCGCCACGTCTCGGGCCAGGAGACGTCGCTGGAGCTCGCGCTCACCGGCCGGATGGCGCCCGAACTCGAAGCCACGATCCTGCGCGAGACCGCGCCCGAACGATGGGGAGCCCGATGAGCGCCGCCTTCCCGGACGCGCCCGCGGGCGCCGCCCTCCTGGCGGTGGCCCGGCAGAGCCTCCTCGACGAGGTCGCCCCCGCCCTGTCGGGGCGCCAGCGTTACGTCCTGCTGATGGCCGCCAACGCGATGGGCATCGTCCTGCGGGAGATCGAGCAGGAGGGTGCCGCCGCCGAGGCCTGGGCGCGGGTGCTTGGCGTGCTCTCCGCCGAAGGGGACGCCACCGAAGGGAACGCCGCCGCGCCGGCGGCTCTGGTCGCAGCCATCCGCGCCGGCCGCTGCGACGGCGACGCGGCGCTCCACGCGGCACTGGTCGAGACGACGCGGATCGCCGCCGGCATCTGGAAGGCGCCGGGATAGCGGCCCGCGGGTCGCGCAGGGCGTGCGGGTGCCGCCGCGGAGGCGGGCCGCGTCGCCCCGGCCGGTCTCCCGGCGTCCGCGACCGGGGCGGGCGCGGAAACGACGGCCGCCGCGACGGCGCGTTCCCTCAGTAGGTCCGGCCGGTGCGCTGGCGCCGGTCGAAGCGGCGGCCGACATAGGCGATGAGCTTCGGCACGATGAAGGCCGTCAGGATCTTGCGCAGCATGGGGGCCTCCTTCAGCGGGTGCGGCGGACGAGCCAGCCGGCCGCGAAGGCGAGCGCGGCCAGACCCAGCAGGGTGTTCGTGCGGTTGGCCTCGACCGTGCGGATCGCCTGCCGGCCGTAGACCGCGCCACGGCGGCGCACGTCCCGGGCGCGTTCGCGGCCCTCGCCGATGAGATGGTCGGCCCGCGTCCGGGCGGCCTCGGCCAGATGGCGGCCATCGTCGGCCAAATCCTCGGCCCGGTCGCGGGCGCGACCGTAGGCATACTGAGCGCCGCCGGCCACTTGGTTCACGGCGCCGCGCACTTGGCGGGCCGGGTCACCGGTCAGGCCGCCCAGGGCGGTCTGGGCGCGACCCTTGAGGTGACGGGACGCGCCACGGATCTGGTCGCGGTTCATGCTGCTCTCCTGTCTCGGGGTGATGGGACCTCGCCGGGGGGCTGCGGCGCCGGTGGCCCGGCGCCGCGGGATGAGGATCAGTGCTTGCCGGTGATCTTGTCGGCGAGGGTCTTGGCGCCGTCCTTGACGTCGCCGACGGTCTTCTGGGCCTCGCCCTTCAGCTCCTGCGCCTTGCCCTCGGCCACCAGCTTGTCGTTGCCCGTGGCCTTGCCGGCCGCCTGCTTGACGTTGCCGACCGCCTCGTTGGCCAGGCCCTTGATCTTGTCGGTGGTGCTGCTCATCGCGTGTGCTCCGTGCGGTTGGAGGGGGGGCAGGGATCCCGGCCGGGCGCGTTCCGCCCGCCGGGGATGGGCGGCGCCCGCATGGAGGCGCGGGCGCCGAGGGCGGTCAGACGCGCCGGGTCTCGTAGGCGCCGAGCAGGGTCGCGGGCTTCGGCGCGCCCAGACGGCCGCCGAGGAAGGCCGCCAGGGCCCCCAGGATCAGCGCCAGCGCCGCGTAGAAGGCGCCCTGCGTGGCCGCCGACTTGGCCGTCACGGCCGCGGCCTCGGCCTTCTGCTTGGCGGTGGCCACCGCCTGGTCGTACTGCGTCTCGTAGTCCTGGATCTGCTGGCGGGCCTGATCGACCGGGATGTTCTGCGCCTTGGCCAGGGCGTCGGCCGCGCGGGCCTCGGCCTGCTGCTTCTGCGACGCGTCACCCGTGAACAGCGCCTTGATCGCCGCCACCGCCGCGTCGCGGGCCGCCTGCGGGTCCTGGCCGGCGGTCTGCTGGCGGACCTTCTGCTCGATGCCGTCCAGCGGGTTCGAGATCTTCGCCAGCGACGGCGCCGCCGCCTGGGCCGCCGTCTGCACGGTGCCGCCCACGAGGTTGCCGGCGCCGCCGAGCGCCCCCGAGACCGTGCTCAGCGTGCCGCCGACCAGGCCGCTGGCGGCCGAGGTCAGCAGGTAGAGCACGACCAGCGTCGTCACCGCCCAGGACACGAGACCGTGCAAGGCGGCCGCGCCCGGCAGGGGCTTGCCCGAGAGCCGGCCGGCGATCAGGCCGCCGGCCAGCGAGGCGACGATGCCCGAGGCCACGAACCAGATGCCGGCGCCCATCGAGGCGGTGGAGGCGGAGGGATTGTCGGCCGCCGTCGTGCCCACCGAGGCCAGGCCCACCCCGACGCCGACGAGGTTCACGATCACCTGGGTCACCAGGGCGGTGACGGCGCCGGCGAAGATCGCCCCCCAGGACACTTGGTTGAGCAGGACGGCGCGCGTGTCGGCGTGCGCGTCCGGCGCGAGGGGCGTTGCTACGGTCTGGATGGTGGTCACGCTGTGTCACTCCGGTGGTGGTGGTCGTCGTGGGTCGTCGCAAGGGGGTGTCGCCGGTGGGGGCGTCGCCAGGGGGCCTCGCGGTGGGGCGGCGCCGGCGAGGGGGCTCAGTCGCGGGCGCCTCATCCCGCGCGGAAGAGCCCTGGCCGCGCGGAAGATGAGGGCGGACATCGCCCGATCAATGGTCCGCCCATACCGGTACGGCGGTATTCATCCGTCAGGCCTGCTCAGCGGAAAGCCGTTCTCGCGCCCCCACACCACCGCCTCGCTGCGCTTGTGGATGCCGATCTTGCGGTACAAGGCGGCGCCGTGATTGCGCACCGTGTTGCGCGACAGGCCGAGCTTGCGCGCGATCGCGTCGTCGCCGAGCCCCGAGCAGATCAGGTTGAGGATCTGGCGCTCGCGCACCGTCAGGTTCGGCGCCGCCCCCTCGGCGGCCTCCCGGCCGGGGCGGCGCAGGGTCGCGAGCTTCTCGATCAGCCCGCGGCTGAACCACGACGTGTCGGCCATCACGGTCTCGATCGCGTCGAACAGCTCCCGCTCGGTGTGCTTGCGCTCGGTGATGTCCTGCAGGACCAGCAGGGCGAACTCGGCATCGTTGATGGTCACGCGCTCGGCCGAGACCAGGCAGTCGAGGTTCGTCCCGCTCTCGTGGCGCAGGCACACCTCGACCCCGAGGACGTAGCCGTGCCGGTCGAGGGCGGCCTCGACCTGCAGGCGCTGCTTGTCGGCGACCCACAGCCCGGCCTCGTCGAGGCTGCGCCCGACGATCCGGTCCTCGCCGTGGCCGAAGACCCGGCTGAACGCCTCGTTGATGCCGGTGACCTGGAACGTGTCCGCCCGCACCAGCACGGTCGGCACCGGCGTCATCCGGAACGCCTTGGCGAAGCGCTCCTCGCTCTGGCGCAGGGCCGTCTCGGCCTTCCGGCGCAGTTCGAGGTCGGCGAAGGTGAACAGCATGCACGGCTCGTCGCCCATCGCGATCGGCTGGCCGGCGACGATCACGAAGCGGCTGCCGCCGTCGGGCAGGTCGAGGCAGGCCTCCATCTGGGGGATCGTGCCGCCGGACTCGAGGCGCCCGACCGCGAGGTCGCGGTTGCGGGCGCCGGCCAGGACGTCGACCTCGTAGACGCTGCGGCCGATCACGGCGTCGCGGGTGAAGCCGGTCATCTCCAGGAAGCCGGTATTCACCTTGACGTGGCGCAGGTCGGACAGCCGGGTGATCACCGCCGGGGCCGGGTTGGCGTTGAAGGTCCGCTCGAACCGCTCCTCGGCCTCGAACTGGTCGGAGACGTCCTTGAGGATCAGCGCGAGGCAGCTCGGCTTGCCGTCGCGGTCCGTGGCCACGAGGCTGCGCAGCGAGTGGACGAAATCCATCTCGGGCTTGTCGGCCCGGCGCACCTCGACCACGACATCGTGGAAGCGCTCGCCGGCGACGACGCGCTCGATCGGATACTGGTTGGGCGCGACGTTGTTGCGGTAGCGCAGGCAGAACCGGTCCCGGTACGCGTCCACGGTCGGCCCGAGCTCGTCGAGGCTCTCGGCGCCGTGCATCGCCAGGGCGGCGGCGTTGGCGTACGCGATGGTCTGGTCGGGCTCGACCAGGATCACGCCCTCGCTCAGGCCGGCGATGATCTGCCGGAGTTCGTGCCTGTCGACGCCCGCCGTCACCGCTCTCGCACCCCATGCCGCGCTCGCCGCCCCTCCGGCAGCCGGGCACAAACGGGTTGCGCACAAGCAGGTTCCCTCACCTAAGTTATTTTCTTGGTATACACGCATCATCGACGCGGGCGTTTTGAGCCAAGGATTGATGCTCGGCCCGTCGAGGCGTTGTCTCGCGCAGATCGCCGGCGAACCGCCCAACAGACCTGGGCGTGCCGAACGTGCGGATATCGACCGAACACCGGGCCAGAAGCTCCGGGGCCGGTGCGACCATTGTTCAGGCGTTGAAGAAGTCGATGCCGCATCGCGTCCGGGGCACCGGCCGGCCCGCCTGCCGGCCGTGTCGGGCACCGCCGGCCGCGCCGCCTGGGCGACGGGCCCTCGCGGAACTCCCCCTGACGGGAGCGGTCGCGCGTCCGGATCTGCGGCGTGAAAAAAGCGCGCCGTACTGGTACAAATCTCTCATTTGAAAGAACGTGTTAGGGGCCATATCGGGGCTGCGGGACGTGCCGTGGGGCCCCAGGCTTCCACGGCGTCCCACCCCTTTGTCGAGGTTGTGCCGGGCGGATGGCCCTCTTGTCCGGCACGGCCGCGAGGCCGGACGCCCGCGCCACTCCGGGCGCGCGTCCGGCCCGTTGCCCTTTCAGGCCCGCAACCGATCGGCCCTGTCGATGATCCGGCCGCGGATGAACCGCGCCCGCGCTTCGAAATCACCACAGAGGAGACGATGACCCGACTTCGTGCTGCACTGCTCGCGCCCGCCCTGTTCCTCGCCGTCGGCGCTCCGACGGGAGCCTACGCGGCCAACCGGTTCGATGGAGCCTGGTCGGTCATAGCCACCGCGGAGAGCGGGAGCTGCACGGGGCCGTATAGCTACCCGATCGTCATCCGGGACGGGACCGTTATTGTCAGCAACCGTTCCAAGTCGATTGGTTTGGGCGTTCATTCCGGAGACGCCGCTGTTCAGCACACCATAAAGTCCCATGACGAACGTCCCCGTTTTTTGATCATGTTCGGCCGACTCTGATCAGAGATCGCTTGCGCGAAGCTTTCCGAGCGGCTTTTCTGAACCGGCGCCGGCGAGCGACGCGGTTCCTCGTGACGCCCTGCCATCGGCACGGGCGATCGACCCTCCCCCCTCGGATCCGGGTCCGCCCCGTGCCTCCGTTGATCAGGTTCGCAACGCGTTCGCGAGGTCCAGGAAGGCGTCGAGGCTGCGCGGCTCGGTGGGATCCTGCCGGAGGGCCGCATAGATCTTCGGGACCAAGACGACGGCTTGGTCGAGTTCCGGATCCACTCCGGCCTGGGATCCCCCATCTGGGGCAGGTCCCGGGGAATCCTCGAAACGCGCGACCAGGCTCTTGAGCATGCGGACGAATTCGCGCTGCTGCGGGG
>NZ_BACT01000362.1:0-13893 GCF_000333255.1 Methylobacterium sp. B1
TTTTCCAGAACCCGCATCATCAGCGAAACATGCTCGCCGACGCGCGCCGATTGCCGCACCGCACCAGGATCAAGGTCGGACCCGAGACCCTCGACCTGCAAGTCTCCGCCATCACCGACGCGGACGGAGCCTATGTCGGGCCGATGTTGACTTGGTCGGTCATCACCGCACAACTCGCCATGGCCGAAGACGTCGCCGGCGTCGTCGAGGCACTCGGAACCGCGATCGGCGAGATGAAGGAATCGGCGGAGGGCTTGAACCGCTCGGCGGACGCGGCGAGCGAGCGCGCGAACTCCGTAGCGGCCGGATCCGAGGAGATGACCAGCTCGATCCACGAGATCTCGGGCCAGGTCGGGCGGGTCTCCGAGCGCACCCAGCAGATCGCCAACCAGGCGACGGCGACGGATGCGACGGTGCGCAACCTCGCTGCCAATGCCGGCGAGGTCGATGCAGTGGTCGGAATGATCAAGTCGACGGATTGTTCGGGCCGCAGGGCATCGCGCTGGCGGCCATCCCGCCCGGTTCACCAGGGCCTCGATCTCGGCCGCCTGATGGACGGGCGGAGTCGAGCGCGTCCGGAATGCGGGAAGCGTCAGGCCGATCACGAGCAACACCGGCCATATCAGAAGGGCTCTCCACATGTGGTCGCCTCACCGATTGAATCTGAGACGTCCCAGGCGATCCCGAGACGATCACGGCGCGCTGCGCCACGGCGATCCGCCCAAGGCGGCAGGCGCGCCGAACTGCAGGTGCGGCCGCAGCACCGTCTCCAGCCCCGCCTGCCCGGAGAGGGGATGGCTGCGGGAGTCCGGCCGAACGGATAGCGGAGGGTCCACGCTCGTCCCGTCAGGATCTTGCCGGGAGCCCTCCGAGGTCATCGGATAATCCCGCCCGGTGCGCGTTGCCGAGGCGCGGACTTCGCCGACATGGCCGTGCCCCCTGAGAGCACAGCCGGTCCACCTTCCGGAAACCGGCTGGCCCACGGCATCGGGCAGCGTCGCGAAGGCGAGGCAATTGCCGTTCAGCTCGATCATCGGATGACGGTCGTCGATCGCGGCACGCCTCGGCACGACCGTCCTGCAAGACCGCGCGCAGGCGCCCGCCTGCGCCGCGCGACGGACGGCTTCCGTGTCGTGGACGAGGAGACCCCACCTCTCTCGGACACAGAGTTCGATCCCTGTGAAATCCGGCATTTCGCCCTCCAGCATAGCCCGATTTCAGTAATGATCTGATCCAAGATAAATCGTATGCGGGATTCTGCGCATCATTCATTTGGATGCGCCAACGAATAAATAATATTCGACAGCCCGAGGGATGGGCAGGAGCTCCGTCCCTTGGCCCGTGCCGAGACCCGCGCCGAGACCTGTGCGCTCGGCATCCGTCACACCATGATCGTTGCCCGGTGCGTCCGGCCGGGGCGCTCCGACCCGGTCGCCCGCGACGGGCTCCGGGAGCCGCTCCGGGCTGCGGCATGCTCGGCCCGCGACGATCCGCGCCGTTTCCCCGCGGCTCCGCGAGCGCACATGCAGCTTCCCCGCCGCACGGCCCCGCTCAACGGAACTCCCATGCTCCGCCTGCTCATCGCCGACGGCAACGACCGCGCGGCCCGGGACCGGCACGTCGCGGCCACCGGCCGAACCTCGGCCGAGTCCTACGCGGCCGTGGTCCGGGATCTTCGACCGGAAATCAGCTGCCATCTCGTCAGCCCCGCCGATGCCGACGCCACCCTCCCGGCGACCCTCGCGGATTTCGACGGCATGATCTTCACCGGCTCGACGCTCAGAGTTTCCGAGGGCACGCCCGAGGTGAGGCGGCAGCTCGTGCTGATGTGGGCCGCCCTAGACGCGGGGCTGGCGATCTTCGGATCGTGCTGGGGCGTGCAGGTCGCCGCCACGGTGGCGGGCGGGCGGGCCGCCGAGAACCCGCGCGGGCCGGAATACGGCTTCGCCCGCTCCATTACCCCGACCGAGGAGGGCCGGACCCATCCGCTCCTCGCCGGCCGGCCCGGCACGTGGGACGCCCCCGCGATCCACGCGGATGCGGTGCTGCAACCGCCGCCGGGCGCCCGCGTGCTTGCCGGGAACCGGATCCTCGGCATCCAGGCGATCGAGATCCGCCAGGGGGACGGATGGTTCTGGGGGACGCAGTATCATCCCGAGCTCGACCTGGACGAAGTCGCCGCGATGCTCCGCCTGTGCGACACGGCCATCGTCGCGGCGGGCCTGGCGGAGGATCCGGAGACGGTGGCGGCCTATGCCGACGAGATCGCAGGCCTTCAGACAGGCGAGCCCGCAGCCGTGCGCCGGCTCGCATGGCGCCACGGATTGGGGCCGGAAGTGCTGGAGGCGGATCGCCGCCGCCGCGAGATCGGCAACTTTCTGACCCGGCTGTCCACAGGTGAGCATTGACCGGATGCGGCCGCGACCGGGTGGCGCGTTGACCCGCACGACCCCGGGGCTAGCTTCGCTGTCGCGGGTCACGTTCGTGGAAGGCCCGGGGAGCGACCTATCAGGATGAGCCAGGATTCAACGGTGGCCGTTATCGGCAGCGGACTCGGCGGTCTGGCGGCCGCGTGTGTCGCTTCCGCGCGGGGACACCGCGTGACGGTCTACGACAAGAACGGCTGGCTCGGCGGAAAGGCGGCGGTGCTCCACGAGGGCGGCTTCCGCTTCGACATGGGCCCGACCATCCTGACCGTGCCGCGGGTGCTGGAACGGATCTTCGCTGAAGCCGGCCGCTCGGTCCACGACTACATGGATCTGCGCCGCCTCGACCCGCAATGGCGGTGCTTCTTCGATGACGGCACCCAGATCGACCTGATGCAGGACGTCGAGCGGATGGCCGGCGACATGGAGCGCTTCGCGCCCGGCACCGGCGAGGGCTACAAGAAGTTCCTCTCGATCTCGGAACACCTGCACGGCGTTTCGGAAAAGTTCTTCTTCTGGAAGCCGGTCGAAGACCTGTTCGACACGATCAACATCCGCGCCAACATGAACCCGGGCACGCTGCGCGACGTGCTCTCCCTGCGCATGCACGCCTCCGTCGCCTCGACGATCCGCGGCAAGGTCAAGGACGCCCGGCTCGCGCAGATGCTCGACCACTTCGTGCAATATGTCGGCTCCTCGCCCTATGGCGCGCCGGCGGTGCTCTGCGCCATCGCGCACATGCAGACCGCCGACGGCGTCTGGTACCCGATGGGCGGCACCCGCGCCGTGGCGGTGGGGCTGGCGAAGCTCGCCCAGGAACTCGGCGCCACCTGCAAGACCGACACCGAGGTGACCGGAATCGAGACCGCGAACGGCGCCGTCCGGGGCGTGCGGACTGCCCACGGCGTCACGCCCTTCGACGCGGTGATCTCCAACATGGATTCGGTCCGCACCTACCGCGAACTCGTCGGCGGCGAAGCGGCCAAGGTCTACGCCAAGAAGAACCCCGAGCCGGCTTGCTCGGGCGTGGTGCTCTATCTCGGCCTGAACAAGCGCTACGAGCACCTGAACCACCACGACTTCGTCTTCTCCCGGGATCCGGAAGAGGAGTTCGACTACATCTACAACAAGGGCGAGCCGGCCCCGGACCCGACCGCCTATCTGGCGGCGCCCTCCTCCACCGATCCGAGCGTGGCGCCGGAGGGTGGCGAGGCGCTCTACGTCCTCGTGCATACGCCGTATCTGCGCCCGCACCACGACTGGCGTCCGGACGGACCGCTGTTCCAGAATTACCGCCGGACGATCCTCGACAAGCTCAAGCGCACCGGCGGCATGCCGGACTTGGAGGAGCGCATCGTCGTCGAGCGCCACCTGACGCCGCAGGACATCCACGAGCGTTACAAGGTGCTGAATGGCGCGATCTACGGTCTCGCCTCCCACGGGCGGGTGATGGGCGCATTCAAGCCTGGAAACCGTTCGCGGCAGGTGCGCGGCCTCTACCTCGCGGGGGGCGCCGCCCATCCGGGGCCCGGCATGCCGATGGTGATGATGTCGGGCTGGATCGCCGCCGACGCGCACGACCAGGACGCCCGCGGCGCCCTGCGCGCCTCGGCGTGACGGCGACGCCGCCACCTCCCGCCTCCGTCCCGGGGGGCGAGAGAGGTACGCGCGGCGCCCCCTTGCCCCCGATCTCGCCCGGAATCCGCGCCTTCATGGTGGCGTGGTTCGAGCGCTATATGCACCGCCACCTCGACGCCGTGCGGCTGCCCCTCTGGAGCACACCGCCGGCGACGAGCCATCCGGGCGCGATCGTGGTCTATAGCAACCACCCGGCGTGGTGGGACGCCGCGCTGATCGTCGTGCTGGCCGGCCGCCTCTATCCGGAGCGATGGAGCCGCGCCCCGTTCGACGCCGCGATGCTGGCGCGCTACCGGATCTTCGAGCGGATCGGCGCCTTCGGGGTCGACCTGGAGAGCCCGCGCGGGGCGGCGCAGTTCCTCACGGCCGCCCGGTCGATCCTGGCGTCCTCCGACGGCATGCTCTGGATCACCGCACAGGGCCGTTTCGCGGATGCCCGCGCACGGCCGCTGGCCCTGAGGCCCGGCGTGGCACGGCTCGCCGAGATCGCCCCCGACGCCCTGTTCGTTCCCCTCGCCGTGGAATACACCTTCTGGGACGAGCGCGGCGCCGGCGCCTTCGTGGCCTTCGGTCCCGGGATCGGCGGATCCGAACTCGCCGCGCTTCCGCGAGACCAGCGGCTCGCGCGCCTGGAATCCGACCTGACCACGACCCTCGACCGTCTGAGCGCCGATGTGATCAGCCGGGAACCCGGACGCTTCCGCACCCTGGTCTCCGGCCGAAAGGGCGTCGGCGGCCTCTACGATCTGTGGCGACGCGTGGCGGCCCGGCTCTCCGGGCGACGCTTCGATCCGGCGCATCGCGCCGCGGGCGGCCAGGATCGCGCCGGATGACCCCTTCCGCTCGCGCCCGGCCCCGTACGATCCCAGGTCGAGACCCGACACCAGCGCGGCGCGGACGATGACCGATTCGATCCTCACGGCCCTGGCCCTGCTCTGCCTGGTCACCGCCCTCCTGCCGGCCGTGCTGGCGGCGGTGAATCTCGCGGCTCTGCGCCGGCCCATGCCGGAGACCGGGACGGGCCTGGTCTCGATCCTGATCCCGGCACGCAACGAGGCCGGCAACATCGACGCCACCGTGCGGGCGGCGCTCGCCAGCACATCGGTTCCGGTGGAGGTGATCGTCGGTGACGATCATTCCACGGACGCGACCGCGGAGATCGTGCGCGCCGTCGGCGATCCGCGTCTGCGCCTCGTCTCGATGCCGGCCCTTCCCGAAGGCTGGACGGGCAAGAACCACGCCTGCAGCCATATGGCCGGCCTCGCCCGCGGCGACCACCTGCTGTTCCTGGACGCCGACGTGCGCCTCGAAGCCGAGGCCGCGGCTGCCGTGGCGGCCCAGGCCCGCCGCACCGGCGCGGCGCTCGTCAGCGGCGTACCCCGGCAGCGCACGGACACGCTCGGCGAGATGCTGACCGTCCCGATGATCGACTTCCTGCTCCTCGGCTTCCTGCCGGTGCCGCTGATGCGTCGGCTGCCGGACCCGTCGCTCGGCGCGGCCTGCGGTCAGCTGATCTTGGTCGATCGTGCGGCCTACACGGCCGTCGGCGGACATGCTGCGATCCGCAAATCCCTCCATGACGGCGTCCGCCTGGCCCGCCTCTTCCGTGCCGCGGGCTACCGGACGGATCTCGTGGCCGCCGCCGCGCTGGCGACATGCCGGATGTACGATGGCTTCACCCAAGCCTGGGCCGGCTTCTCCAAGAACGCCCACGAGGGCATGGCCACGCCCCGCGCCCTTCCGGTCTGGACGCTCCTGCTCGGCTGCGGCCAGGTCCTGCCGCCGCTCCTCATTCTGGCCGGCCTGCTCGGGCTGATGCCCGCCTCCGCCCTGGCCCTGGCCGCCCTGGCCTTGGCCCTGTCGCTGGCGACCCGGACGGCCGTCACGGTGGCGGTCCGGGCACCCTGGGCGACGATCCCGCTCCACCCGGCGGCGGTCGCGGTGGCCTTGGCGATCCAGTGGAACGTGCTCCTGCGCCGCGAGCGAGCCGGCGCGGCCACTTGGAAGGGGCGCAGCTATCCCGTGAGCGGCGGCTGACCCGCGCAGGCCGACGGAAGGCCACCGCCGGCCCGGATCACGCGTTCAGGGCTGGCACGGGTTGGTGTTGCGGGCCTTTCCGGAAGACGGCTTCAGCGAGACGATGAGCTGAACGTTCGGCACATCGCCGACCTTCCGGGTCAGGTGCCCGACATGGCCCTCCGCCCCCTGCGGCGTCGATCCCATGTCGGCGTTGAACTCCACCTCGCCGGGTCCCTGCTCGAGCACGCTCCCGTCGGTGGCCTCCACCGACCAGCGGCCCGACAGGGTGATCACCCATTGCGGCCCCGGCGCCGTGTGCCACGTGCCGACATAGCCGACGGGCAGGACCGCATACTTGATCGACGCCACCTCCCCCGGCGGAAAGCCGACGTATTGCGGCGCTGCCGGAGGCGCGTAGCTCTTGAAGATGAAATTCTTCAGGTCACAGTATTGGACATGGCTGTGACCCTTGTCGTCGGCATAGAGAACCCCGTACCGCAAGGCGGGCGGATCGGCTGAGGCGAGACCGGCCGGACCGGACGGCGCCGCCTCGATGGTCATCAACGGTTCCTTCTTCGGATCGCCGGCCGCCTGAACATTCAGGGCGCCCATGACCGACATCAGCAGAGCCGCAGCGGCGCGGTCTGCCATCCTGAACCATCCCATGGTTTCCCCTCGGCTTTGTCTCGGGCGCGACGCGCGCCGCAGCCCATTAAAATCGGCCGCCAGATCTTCTCAATCTTTTTCCCGTGCAACGAACTTCCGATGCTTTTCTTTATCTGAAACATCGATCTTTAATCTCGAAACTTTGCATGCAAACTTAGATCTGTTCACGACGCCGAGAAGCAAGTCAAAGGAAATACCCGGATGCACGCGCTCCATGCGGCGTCCGACGGCGCAGAAGTCTTGTCCACAGACGCCCGACAGCGAGGCCGGCAACCTGACGGGTTCGGCTCCGATCCGCGGCCGCAGATCGGGGCGAAGATCGCTCATCGCCCACAGACCGCCAGATGCAGGATCCGGTCGGAGGCTCAGATGGATCCGACGGCTTCAGATGCCGGGCTCCCCATCGCGGGATACGCCGCCTCGTGGCTCGCAGCGCACGACAGCGCGCCCCCGGCTTTCACCGCAACGGCAGCCGTCCTGTTCGCGGGAGCGCCGGCGGCTCTTGTCACCTTCGCCGGCAACAGCCTGCTCGGCGCCGGCATGGTCCATCGCCGCAACGCGGCGCCGGACCGCCCGGTCGTCCTGGCGCCGGTGGGCCGGCGCGTTCGTCCGGATCGGTGCCAAAGCGGTGTTCGCCCGGGTGCGGTGATCGCACAGCGGTTTGTCGTGCCGCGGCTCGGCCTATTGGATCAGGCCGACTGGGGCTCCGCTCCAGCCGAGCCGTCCGGCTGCGTTTCCGCCAGGATCCAGGCGGCGGTGTCGGCGTCCGCGCCGGCGACCGGCAGATGCAGGATGATCGGCGTGTCGTAGGGATGTCGCGCCTTCAGGGCGGCCGTCAGGGCGTCGGCGAGACCCTCGCGGCTCTTGAGAAGGGCCGCGACCTCCGCGCCGCGCTCGACGGCGCCCTTCCAGCTGTAGACGGATTGCATGCCCGGCATCACGTTGATGCAGGCGATGAGACGCTCGCGGACCAGGGCCTCGCCGATATTCAGCGCAGAGGCGAGGTCGGGAAAGGTGGTGTAGACGAGGAGCGGACGCTCCATGCTATGCCTCCGATTGCGCATGTGCCGTCAGAGTGAGGCCCATGCCAAGCCAGGACGTCAACCGGGCGGTTCGCTCATCAGACTGGAGCCGTGACGTGAACCCTGAGGCGATTTTGACGCGCCTGCGCGGCTGCGCCTGAGCCATGGCGCTCTTCCAGAAGATCGCCTTCGTGGCGAGTCCGACCGGCCATGCCCGCGAGGCCGCCGCCGCCCTGATGCGTCGCTACGATCACGTCCCGCCCGAGGAGGCGGACGTCGTGGTGGCGCTCGGCGGTGACGGCCTGATGCTGCAGGTGCTCCACCGCTTCATGGACAACCCGAAGCCGATCTACGGGATGAACCGCGGCACGGTCGGCTTCCTGATGAACGAGTTTCGCGACGACGACCTTCTGGAGCATCTGGAGACGGCGCATCGCAGCGTCATCCACCCGCTGGTGATGGACGTCCTCGACACCGAAGGCCGCTCCCACCGGGCGCGGGCGATCAACGAGGTCTATCTGCTGCGCCAGACCCACCAGACCGCCAAGCTGAAGATCGCCGTCGACGGCAACGTCCGGCTCGACCTGCTGATCGCCGACGGCGTACTCGTCGCCACCGCGGCGGGCTCGACCGCCTACAACCTGTCGGTCGGCGGCCCGATCCTGCCCCTGGACGCCAAGCTGCTGGCACTGACGCCGATCTCGGCCTTCCGCCCCCGGCGCTGGCGCGGCGCGCTCCTGCCGGATTACGCCCGCATCCGGATCGACGTGCTCGACGCGCCCCACCGCCCGGTGGCGGCGGTCGCCGATCACACCGAGTTCCGCCGCGTCTGCACCGTGGAGACATCCCTCGACCGCGCTACCGAACTCGTGCTGCTCCACGATCCCGGCCACAGCCTCGACGAGCGCATCCTGCGAGAGCAATTCGGGTGAGCCTGGACATCAGACCCGCGCGAGCGACCGATCACGCGGCGATCACCCGCATCATCGTGCCGACCATCCGGGCGGGAGAGACCTATGCCCTCGACCGCGACCTCGGCGAGGCCGAAGCCCTCGCCTACTGGACCGGACCGGACCGCGAGACCTTCGTGGCGGAGGAAGCGGGGACCGTGGTCGGCACGTATTACCTGCGCGCCAATCAGGCGGGCGGAGGCGCCCACGTCGCCAATTGCGGATTCATGACGGGGGAGGCCGCGATCGGCCGCGGAATCGCCCGCGCCCTGTGCGCGCATGCCCTCGATCGGGCGCGGACGCGCGGTTTCACGGCGATGCAGTTCAACTTCGTGGTCAGCACCAACGTCCGGGCCGTCCGGCTATGGGAAAGCTTCGACTTCGCCGTGGTCGGACGGCTGCCGGGCGCCTTTCGACACCCGGACCTCGGGCCGGTCGATGCGCTGGTGATGTTCCGGACGCTCTGAGGTGCGCCCGGATCAGGGCTGCGCAGCCGCGACGAGGTCGCCTTCGCGGATCGCCCGCTCGCCGGCCTTCGTGCGGATCCGGTAGCTCGGCTCGCCGGTCTGATCCTGCGGCATGAGCCGCAGGACCTCGAACACCTCGACCTCGCCCGCTTCGCCGGGGGTCCCGAGCCGGGGCCGGCAGACACGCTGGCCGATCTTGAACTTGTGGGACATGCCGGGCTCCTGGAGGGTGTTGCCGCTGCCGCGCCTCAGCGCTTCTTCTGCGCTTTCGCCTTGCGGGCGAGATAGCGAGCGTCGCGCTGGGCCTTCTGTTCGGCCTGGAGAGCCTTGGCGCGCTCCTGCGCGGCCAGCTGCTCGGCGTGCTTGCGCTCGATTTCCGCGAGACGCTCGGCCTCGGCCAGGGCAGCGGCGCGCTCGAGCTCGGCCTGACGCTGGGCGGCGCGTTCGGCCGCACGGGCCTCGCGGGCATCGACCACGGCGCGGCGGGCGGATTGGCGAGCCAGGACCGTGGGATCATCGGCAGACGGGCGCGCCCGGAACCGGGCCAGCATCTCGGACCGCGCCTTCGCGGCGGTCTCCAGACGATCGACGACACCCTGATTCTTCAAAAAGCTCACAGACACTCCTGGATCGGGCGCGGCGAAGGCCGTCGCCCACGAGAGAAAGGCAAGGAAAGAGAATGCAGATACGAAGAAGCCGCTCCAAGGGAGCGGCTTCGACAGAAACGCCTAGGACGGCGATCAGGCCGTCTGGAGCTGACCGGCGGACTGCTTGCCGCTGCGACGGTCGGTCTCCAGCTCGTAGGAAACCTTCTGGCCTTCGTTCAGGCTGCGCAGGCCGGCGCGCTCGACGGCCGAGATGTGAACGAACACGTCCTTGCCGCCGTCATCCGGCTGGATGAAGCCGTAGCCCTTGGTCTCGTTGAACCACTTGACGGTTCCGGTGCTCATGGAAGTCCTTGATCTTCGCAGGCATAGTGAGGAATGGCACCCGCTCACGCGAGAAGGCGCCGGCATCGACCGATAGCGATAGGAAAGTCAGAACCGCCCTGCGAAGGCGTAACGGTCCAAGATATCCGGACACGTGCCGATACGGCTTAAATAAACCGCCGGCGGTTTTTTGGCAAGCGCAGGGAAATATTTCACCCGGCAACAGGCCCGCCGATGCGGGAAATTCTCAGCGGAAAATGCGGTTGACCAACGCCAGAACGGCCGCGAGAACAACGAGATAAGGGAGTTCAATGCGGCGTGGGCGCATGAAGTCTGTGGTTACGGCCGCACGAACTAGCGCCGTCGGCACGCGGGCACCGGACGGGCTTGCTCAGGCCGGAACGAGGCGCAGAATACCCTCGCCGCGCCGATGGCCGACGGCGGTCACCGCGACCTCGCGGGCGCTGCCGCCGGCGACGAGGGCGGCCCCGAGCGCCGTTCCGAAGGGTGCCGCCACTTCGAGCCCGTGCCCGATCACGTCCCCGAGGGCGCGCAGCCGCGCGCCGGGCGCGAGACGGGCCAGCGCATCGTGCTCTTCCGCGGTGATCGGCGCGACTCCGGTGGCACCGGACAGGACGTGATCGGGGCCCGAGAGGCCGGCCTGTCGCCAGAGGGCCTCGAGGCTGTCGGCGACGCTGCCAGGCGTGCGCCGGGTCCGGTCGCTCGCCACCGTCTCAAGCCGCGCCAGGGCACGGGCACCGCGGGCGGCCGCATGCGCAGCCGATTCCAGCATCAAGAACGCTGCGCAGCTACCGAGGATGAAGCCGCCCGCCTCGCCGCGCGCGAAGACCGGGCGGTAGGCGTCGCGGGCGAGGTAGCCGCCCATCTCGTGGATGACCAGAACGTCCGGCCGCTCGGCGCTGTAGGAGCCGCCGACCAGGATCGCATCGATCTGGCCCGAAGCCACCCGCGCCTGGGCGATCCGCAGGGCGTCGACCCCGGCGGATTCCTCGCCCATGAAGGTGCGCGAGGCGCCCGTCACCCCGTGCACGATGGCGATGTTGCCGGCGAGCAGGTTCGAGAGCTGAGCGAGGAACAGGGTCGGCCGGAGGTCGTTCTGCAGCCGCTCGTTCAGGTAGGCGCCCGGATCGGCGGCGTCCCGCAGGCCGTGAGGATCGCCCCGTCCGCCACATAATCGCGCTCGCCGCCGCCCGCCGCCACGACGAGATGGAGCGCCTGCTTGAAGGCGGCCTCATCCTTTACGCCCGCGGCGTCGAGGGCGAGGCCGGCGGCGTAGACGCCGAGCCGCTGCCAGGCCTCCATCTGCCGCTGGTCGCTGCGCTTGGGAATCTGGCCGTCCCAGGCGATCGCCGGCGCCGGATGCACCGGGTAGGGCGCAAAGGTCTCGCTGTCCGTGCGCGGAGCCGCCTCCCCGGCGAGGGCGGCCAAGTGGGCGTCGACGCCTTCACCCACGCAGGAGACGAGGCCGAGGCCGGTGACGACGACGGGGCGGCTCATGGCTGACTCAGGGCTCGCGTTCGGCCGGCGCCGAATCGGGAAACAGGCCGATCGTCCGCGCCCGCTCGCGCATCGGCGCGTCGAGGCCGTCCGGGAACGGCATGGTGCGGAAGCGCAGCTCCGCGTCGCACAGCGCCTTGCCGTCGTGGCTGATCGCCGCCTTGGTGACCGCGTAGCCCGAGCCGTCATGCTCCAGGTGCGCCGTGACGAGGAGGTCCGCCCCAGGGCCCACGAAGGACCGGAAGCGGGCCTTGTCGACACCGGTGAGGAACGGCATCCGGGCGAAGTCGAGATGGGCAAGCACAAGGTAGCCGGAGGCCTGCGCCATCGTCTCGGTGAGGAGGACGCCCGGCACCAGGGGATGGCCGGGGAAGTGCCCTTCGAAGACCGGGCTGGCCATCGGCACCCGGGCGAGCGCCTCGATGCGGCCGGCGGCCCGATCGAGGAGCCGCACGGAGTCGATCATCTCGAAATATTCGAGGCGCATGATGGGTCGGATCGGCCTGCGTTCAGACCTTGGCGGCCTTCTCGGCCACGAGGCCGTCGATGCGCGCGCAGAGGTTCTTGAGGACGAAGTACTCCTCGGCCGGGACCTTGCCCTCGTTGACCTCCTGGGTCCAGCGCTCGAGCGGCAGCTTGATCCCGAAGGCCTTGTCCACCGCGAAGGCGATGTCGAGGAAGGCGAGGCTGTCGATGCCGAGGTCGTCGATGGCGTGGCTCTCGGGCGTGATCTTGTCCCGCGGGATGTCGGCGGTCTCGGCTATGATGTCGGCCACGCGCTCGAAGGTGGCGCTGCCGTGGGCGGGCTCGTCGGACATGTCTTCTCGCGGGCTGTTCGAATTCCGGATCGGTCGTGCGGGAGCCCCCTCGCCGCCCGGGCGGCCCGGCGGAAACGCCCCGTGCGGCCACCCTACGCGTATACGGGCCCTCGTACGCGGCCCCGTCGAATGGCGGCGACCTCTACACGAGGGTGTCAGGGGCGGCAACCGCGGCGCTTCCCCGGCGTTTCAGCGCCTGTCCACAAGCGTGCGCCGCCGGGTGTGCGGACGCGCATGTGCGCCGATCGCGCCGACCCTAGCTTGACGGCGAGAGGACCGCGCGTCCTCAGGAGAACAGACGGATGCCACCGATCACCAAGCCCGCCGCTCCGCCGGCGCGGATCGAGACGCCACCCCTCCCGCCACAGGAGCGGGCGCGCTCCCAGGGTGCGGCTCGCGTCCTGCTCGTGCTGACCCTGTCGGCCCTGGGTCTCTGGATCCTGCACGAGTTCCTGCCCGCGCTGGCCTGGGCGGTGGTGCTGGCGATCGCCCTGTGGCCAGTCTACACGCGGCTGGAGCACCGCTTCCCGCCGGGCAAGCACAACATCCTGCTGCCCACGCTGATGACGGCGGCGGTGGCGCTGGTCTTCCTGGCGCCGCTGGCGATCCTCGGCGTCCAGGCCGCCCGCGAGGCCCACGACGTGGCCGAGTTCGTCCGCAATGCCGAGGCGAACGGCATCCCGGCGCCGGAATTCCTCCAGCACCTGCCCTACGGCGCCGCGCAGGCGACCGCGTGGTGGAACGACAATCTCGGCCACGCGCAGGCGGGCTCGGACCTGCTGCGCCGGTTCGAGAACAATTCCGTGCTCGGGGCGTCGCGCAATGTCGGCCGCGAGGTGGTGCACCGGATCGTGCTGTTCGGCTTCAGCCTCGTGGCCCTGTTCTTCCTGTTCCGCGACTGGCGGACGGTGCGGGACCAGTCGCTGACCGCCTGCCACCGGCTGTTCGGCCCGCGCGGCGAGCGCGTCGCCCGCCAGATGGTGGCCTCCGTGCACGGCACCGTCGACGGACTCGTGCTGGTGGGCCTCGGCGAGGGCTTCGTGCTGGGGATCGTGTACCACTTCGCGGGGGTGCCCCACCCCGTGCTCCTCGGTGCCTTCACGGCGGTCGCGGCGATGATCCCGTTCGGAGCCGCCGTGGCCATCGCCATCGCGGCGCTTCTTCTGGTTGCGGCGGGTTCGGTGACGGCGGCTTTGGTGGTGGCTGCGGCGGGTTTCGTCGTGACCTTCGTCGCCGACCATTTCATCCGGCCGGCCCTGATCGGCGGCACGACGAAACTGCCCTTCCTGTGGGTGCTCCTCGGCATCCTCGGCGGCGTCGAGACCTTCGGGCTGCTCGGCCTGTTCGTTGGCCCGGCGGTGATGGCCGCCCTGGTCCTGCTGTGGCGGGAATTCACCGAGGGGCAGGACGCGACGGCCTGAGCCGCCGGACCCGCTAGTC
>NZ_BACT01000361.1:0-5772 GCF_000333255.1 Methylobacterium sp. B1
CCTGACCAATCACGACAATGTCGGCGCCGCCTTCCGCAACGCGGCCGCCTTCGGGGCCGACGCGGTGATCCTCGACGGGGAGAGCTGCGATCCGCTCTATCGCAAGAGCATCCGGGTTTCGGCCGGGGCCGCGCTGATCCAGCCCTTCGCGCGGCTCCCGGCGGGGCAGGACTGGCTGCGGCTGGCCGACGCCCTCGACCTCCAGCCGTTGGCCTTCAGCCCTGGGGCGACCGAGCCCCTGGATGCCGTCACCGTGCCGGCGCGGGCGCTCCTGATCCTCGGCACCGAGGGGCCGGGCCTCGACGCGGCGACGCTGGCCCAGGCGCGGCCGCTCCGCATCCCCATGGCCGCCGGATTCGATTCGCTCAACGTCGCCACGGCGGCGGGCATCGCCCTGTTCACCATCGCCCGCGGCCAGGGGCGCCTCGGTCCGACGTGAGCGCGCGGCGCCGGCGGGTCGGGAGCCGGAATCCGATCTCGGCATCGCCGCCCTGGCAGGGCGCCCGATGCAGGGGGCGGTCGGCAGCGGGACCATCGAGCGGAGGCCGGCCCCGGCATGGATGGTATCGACGCCTGGGCCGGGGCTGAGGCGCAGGATGTCCGCCGACCGGCGGCTCCCGGATGATGGCCGCGTCTCGGCCCGCGCAGGTCCGCGGCCTGCGGGCCGGCCCGGCCTCGGGCGCCTCGGTGGCCGGGACAACGGCGGCCTTGCGCAAATCTTGCGAATGGGTGTCCCTGGTATGATCGTATACAGCGTTCTGCGCGCGACAAACGGCTGCAATTGCCGCGCGATGATGCCAAGCTAGCTTGGCCACATGGGTGTCGGGATTCTGTGAGGAGTCGGGGACGTTGCTTCAGTCTGGGGATGGGTTGCGAGCGCTGACCGGGCGCCGGGTGGCCGTGGTCGGGGCCGGGCCAGGTGGGCTTGCCTCTGCCCTGCTCCTGGCGCGGGCCGGGATCCATGTCACCATCTTCGAGAAGGATTCCCAAGTCGGCGGCCGGACGAAAACCGTTGAGGCGCCCGGCGGATACCGCTTCGATATCGGACCGACGTTCTTCCTCTATCCGCAGATTCTAGCGGACATTTTCGCGAGCTGCGGGGAGCGGCTGGAAGACCACGTCAAGCTCGAGCGGCTCGACCCGCAGTACCACCTCGTTTTCGAGGGGCAGGACGGCATTTCGGGGACGATCAGCGCCACGGGCGATGTCGGGCGTCTGGAGCAGGAGATCGCCCGCCTCGCGCCGGACGACGCCAAGAACGTCAAAGCCTTCTTCGCCGAAAACCGCACCAAGCTGAACTATTTCAAGCCGGTCCTCGAACAGGCCTTCCACACGTTGCGCAGCATGGCGAGCCCGGCGATGCTGGCTGCCTTGCCCTACCTGCATCCGGGCCGGAGCGTCGACCGCGACCTCAAGCGCCACTTCGCCGACCCTCGGGTGCGCCTCGCCTTCTCGTTCCAGACCAAATACCTCGGGATGTCGCCGTTCCGTTGCCCGAGCCTTTTCACCATCCTGTCGTTCCTTGAATACGAGCACGGGGTCTACCACCCCGTGGGCGGTTGCGGCGCCGTCTCGGAGGCCATGGCGGGCTTGGCCGGCCGCATGGGCGTCGATCTCCGGCTGAACAGCACGGTCGAGCGGGTGCTGTTCGACGGCAAGCGCGCCTGCGGCCTGGTGGCGGACGGCGAAACCTTCAACGCCGACGCGGTGATGATCAACGGCGACTTCGCCAAGGTCGTCCGCGCCCTCGTCCCGGAGCGGCACCGGCCGCGCTGGCGCGACGCCAAGATCCAGAAGGCCCGGCTCTCCTGCTCGACCTTCATGCTGTATCTCGGCCTCGAGGGGAAAATGCCCGACAGCCTCGGGCACCACACGATCCTCCTGGCCGACGGCTACGAGAAGAACATCCGCGAGATCACCGAGGGCACGCTGCCGATGCAGCCCTCCCTGTACGTGCAGCATGCGGGCTACACGGACGGCGGCATGGCGCCCCCCGGGCATACGGCCCTCTACGTTCTGGTTCCGGTGCCGAACCTTAAGGCGGGGATCGACTGGTCGACGCTGCGGGAGACCTACCGCGCGCTGATCCTGGAGCGTCTGAAGCTCCTCGGGATCGACGATCTCGAATCCCGCATCCGCTACGAGCGGATCATCGATCCGACCCAGTGGGAGGAGGATTTCGCCGTCCATGAGGGCGCCACCTTCAACCTCGCCCACGACCTGATGCAGATGCTGTATTTCCGCCCGCACAACCGCTTCGGACCGGGGCTGTACATCGTCGGCGGCGGCACGCATCCGGGCTCCGGCCTGCCGGTGATCTACGAGGGTGCCCGCATCTCGGCACGGTTGCTGATCGAGGAACTGGCCGGCGCCCGCGCCGCCGCCACGGCGGGCATTCCCGATACGGCGCCCTTGGCGACCTCCGGCGAGGCCTCGTGAGCGCGGCGACGGATCGGAGGAGACACGGCCGCGGGCCGACAGGCCGCGTGACGATCGCCCTGTCGGCTTGGCTCTGCGCCGCAGCCCTGCCCGTCTCGGCCGCCGCCGTTCAGGTCGAGGTCGACGGGATCGAGCCGGGCGGCGGTCAGGTGCGCGTGGCGCTCTGTCAGGGCGGTCTTTCGGAGACGTCGTGCCTGCGGGGCGACGACTCGCCGGCGACGGCCGACCGGGCGCTGTTCACCTTCCGGGACGTTCCGCCGGGGACCTACGCGGTGGCGGCCTATCAGGACGCCAACGGCAACGGACGCCTCGACCGGACCGGCCTCGGCCTGCCGCTGGAGCCCTACGGCTTCTCGGGCGCCGTCGGGCGCCGGGCGCGGCCCGATTTCGCCGAGGCGGCCTTCGCCCTGCGGGAACCGGGCGCCGCCCTGCGGGTGCGCCTTGGCCGTGCCCTTCCGAGACGGTGAGACGATGGAGGGCCCCCTCGTCAGCCTCGTGGACGTCGGCCTCGACCTCCGCGGGCGACGGGTCCTGGACCGGGTCGATCTTGAGCTCGGGGCCGGCGAGACCCTCGCGCTGCTCGGGCCGAACGGGGCCGGCAAGTCCTCGCTGATGCGCCTCGTTGCGGGGCGGTTGTGTCCGAGCGCGGGGTCGGTGCGCGTGGCCGAGGCGGACCCCTATCGCGCGGGACGCGCACGCCGCGCCATCGGCTGGGTGCCGCAGGAGATCGCCCTCTATCCCCGGCTGACCGTCTCGGAGAATCTCGGCGTCTTCGGGCAGCTCGCGGGGGTTGCCCGACGCGACCGGAAGGCCGCCGTGGAGGCCGCCCTGACCATGGCCGACATCGCCGACGTGGCCCGACGCCCGGTGGGCGTCCTGTCGGGGGGATATCGGCGCCGGGTCAACATCGCGGCGAGCCTGATGAACCGGCCCCGGCTGGTTCTCCTCGACGAGCCGACCAGCGGCGTCGACCTCGCCGCCCGGGCCGCGATCCACGCGGTGCTCGACCGCCTGAAGGCCGCCGGCACCGCGATCCTGATCGCCACGCACGACTTCGCCGAAGCGGAGCGCCTCGCCTCCCGGGTTGCGTTCCTGGCCCAGGGTCGGGTCGTGCGCGCCGGCCGGCTCGCCGATCTGCTCGCGCAATTGCGCACGGGCGCCCCCGAGCGGGAGCTGAGCCTCGCCGTCCCGGCGACGGGACCGGCCGAGGGTGTGCTACGCCGGGCCGGGTTCGCGCCCGCCGAGGCGGGAGGCCTCGTCTGGCGGTCCGTCGAGCGCTCCGGCCTCGACGGCGCGGCCCTGCTCGGCGCGCTGCGCGCCCAGGGCGTTCCCGTGGCCGAGATCCGGGTTCGGGCGCCACGGCTGGAGACGCTCTACCTCGACGCCCTCCGGCCGCGGGAGCTGACGGATCCCGCGGCCACGCCGCTCCGGGTCGGTGCAGCCGGATGATCGCCGCCGCCTTCCGCGTGATGCTCCTGACCCTCCTGCGCGACCGGGCCGCGCTGGTGATGGCCTTCGTGCTGCCGACGGTGATCTTCTCGATCTTCGCGGCCATCTTCTCCGGGGCGATCGGCGACCGGATCCGCATTCATCTCGGACTGGCCGATCTGGCCCACACCGCCGCCACCGAGCGCCTCGCCGACGCCCTCGCGGCCGATCCCTCGCTGCGCGTGACGCGCCTGCCCGCCACCGACATTGCCGCCGTGGCGCAGGCGGTTCGTGCGGGCGAGGTCGACGTGGCGCTGGTCCTGCGCGGCGACCTGATCGCCGCGCCTGCGGAAGCCGCATCCGGGTCTGTCGATCAACCGGTGGTGCTGGTGGAGAACCCCGCCAAGGCGTTGGCGACGCCGATTGCCCTGGGCCAGCTCCAGCGGGTCCTGAACGAGGCGCTGCCCGACGTGGTCCTGTCGCGGATCGTCGCCGACGTCGAGCGCACGGGCAAGATCGGCCCCGACGAGCGCCGCTTCCTCGACGAGGCCTTCGCGGAGCAGCGGGCCAGAAAGGAGCCGTTCAGCTTCGCCGCCCTGGTGGAGCGGCGCAGCACCGCCGCTGGCAGCGCCAATGCGCGGGTGAGCTACTATGCCGGTGCGATCACAGCGGTGTTCCTGCTCTTCGCCGCGATGCAGGGCGCGATGTCCCTGGTCGAGGAGCGCGAGACGGGCCTCGCCGAACGGCTGATGGCCGGTCCGGGCGGCCTGCCGGTGGTCGTGCTCGGCAAGTTCGCCTTCCTGACGCTGCAGGGTCTCGTCCAGGCCGGGCTGATCTTCCTGGCCGCCGCGCTGCTCTACGGAGTTGAGATCGGGCCGCACTGGCCGGCCTTCCTGGCCACCTGCCTGCTGGTCTCGGCGATGGCCGCCGGCCTCGCGCTCGCTGCCTGCGCGCTGGCTGGCTCGCGCCAGCAGGCGCACCTCGCCTCGACCTTCGGAGTGCTGCTGCTCTCGGCGGTGGGAGGCTCCATGGTTCCGCGCTTCCTGATGCCGCCCTGGCTGCAGCAGGCCGGCTGGCTCACCCCCAATGCCTGGGCGATCGAGGCGTATCAGAGCGCGCTCGGCGAAGGGTTCTCCGCCGCAGCGCCGTCGCTCGCGGTGCTGGGCGCGCTGACGCTCTGCGGGCTCGGCCTCGCCCTCACCCTGGCGGCGCGGCGGACCGTGTAGGGCAGCCATCGGGCGCGCGGATCGGACCCGCGTTACTCGACGTAGACGCCCGCACCGATGACCGCGTCCGAACCGGCGACGTGCGTCGCGCAGACGTAGCTCCATTTCACGGTCGGGACGGACTGACCGGGCTTCGGGAACATGTAATCGACCCAGCCGGAGCCGAAGCGGTCCACAACCTCGATGAAGTCCCTGTGGAACTGCTTCCGGTCGGCGTCGCGCTCGTCGAGAAGATCATGCCCCTCGCGGTTCGGATGCGCGGCATTGAACAGCACGATCCCCTTCATGTCGATGACGAACAGATAGACGTCCCCGTAGCGCCAGACGCTACCTTTCCGTCTGAACTCTCCGAACGCCCCGGCGCCGCGGTCTTCCAACGCCTCGGCCGCCCGGTTCACCAGGGCCTCGATCTCGGCCGCCTGATGGACGGGCGGAGTCGAGCGCGTCCGGAATGCGGGAAGCGTCAGGCCGATCACGAGCAACACCGGCCATATCAGAAGGGCTCTCCACATGTGGTCGCCTCACCGATTGAATCTGAGACGTCCCAGGCGATCCCGAGACGATCACGGCGCGCTGCGCCACGGCGATCCGCTCGGCGCTGCCGCGGCGGCGGTTACACGTCCGGGTCGAGTTCGAAGGCGTCGACGTCGCGCAGGAGGGCGAGGAAGGTCCGGGCGCC
>NZ_BACT01000360.1:0-9240 GCF_000333255.1 Methylobacterium sp. B1
CGGGCAGCTCGGTGGCGTCGAGGGCCTTGAGCGCCTCCATCGGCTTGTCGTTCATCAGCCGCACCGTCGCGAGCCGCGTCGCCACGGCGGACCGCGCCGGGCCCGGTGAGGCGGTTGTCGATCTGGTACTTCAGGAGGTCGGCGGCGGAATCGAGGAGGTCGAGGCCCACGAGGCGGTCGGCCAGCCGGCGCACCACCGCGTCGCCGCGCCGCCCGATCGGGCTCAGCTCCCGGAAGTCGAAGAAGAGCGCCACGGCCTCGATCCCGGAGAGCTTGTCGCCCTTGTCGGTGAGGTACAGGTTCTCGAAGGCCATCTGCGCCTCCCGCGTCAGGGCCTCCGTGGTGGGGGCGTTGGGCGCGGAGGCATTGGCCCGGCGCACCACCGTGAAGGCGTCCCGCCACCGGCCCGCGTCGAGGTAGAGGCGGGCGAGGCCGGCCGTGATGCCGTCCTCGACGGGGCCGCCGTGCCAGGTCAGGGCGAGCCGCTCCAGCCGCTCGGTGGCGGCATCGAGGGCCAGCTTGCCGGAAGCCCGAGCCAGGAGCGCCCCCCTGAGGGCGGCCTCGCCCGAGACCGGCCGCACGGCTGAATCCTCCAGGCGGGCATAGGCGTCGAGGGCCGCCTCGGTCTGGCCGGTCGCCTCGGCCACGCGGGCGCGGACCAGGGCCAAGCGGTCCCGGATCCAGGGCGCCAGATGACGCTCTGCCTCGGCCCGGGCGGCGGCGGTCTCGGCATCGCCGTTCTCGATCGCCGATTCGGCCGCGCTCGCCCGGATCAGCTGCGCCACATCCGTGGGATAGCCGCTGGCCAGCGGCAGCACCTTGAGGAAGCCGGCTTCCGCCGCCTTCCAGTCGCCCGCACCCGCTGCCGCCATCGCCCGCCACAGGGCGGCCTCGCGATCATCGGCCAGGGTCGGCACGCTGAGGGCCTTCAGCGCCTCCGCGTTCCGGCCGATCCGCACCAGGGCCATGCCCCGCAGGATGGCCGTCTCGCGCTGGGAGGCCAGGAGCGGATCGTCGGCGGCCGCGATCTCGAGGACCGTGAGGCCCTCGTAGTCGAGGCCGTTGGCCAGATCCGCACGCGCCAAAGCGAGGCGGGCCGGACCGCGTTCGGATGGCGTCGCAGCGACGGCCGCGTCGAAGAGGCCGCGCAGGGTCTCGCGAACGTTGCCCATCCGGGCACGCTCCCAGGGCTCCTTCGCGATCGCAAGCGCACCCGCATCCGCGAGCACCGCTTCCGGCTTGCGGGCCGCCATGGAGGCGGCGAGACCGCCCTCACGGCCGATCGAGACGCTCTCGAGCTCGGGCCGCACGGCGAGATCGTCGGCGCCGGCCAGCACCGCGAGACCGTGCCGGCTCGGCAGGATCTCGAAATCGACGAAGCGGCGGCTCTTCGGGTTGCCGACCGGGCGCTGCGCGGCCGAGGTGACCACCGCGATCCGCTCGTTGTCGAGGGTGAGCCACGTCGCCGAACCGGGATGCGGCAGCGCCAGGGTGACGGCCATGCGGCCGGACGGATCGGGTTTGCGGACGGGATCGATCGTGTCGCTCGGACTCAGCGTCTCGCCCGCCGAGAGTTCCCAGGCGACCCCGCTGGCGGTGGTGACGGCGCTGAGATCGACGAGGCGTCCGGGCGGGACGGGAAACCGCATGACCGTGAGCGGGCCGCTCCGGGCGGGCGGCCCCATTGGCGCGAGCCCCTGGCTCGCCGGCGGCAGGGTCACCGGCTCGGCGGTCTCGAAGGCCAGGGTCGCGACGCCGCCGCGCTCGAACAGGACGGCCGGCGGCAGGGTTTGGAACGGGAAGACCAGGCCGCCGCCGGCACGGCGCTTCGGCGGTGCCTCGGGAGGCCGGGGCGGAGCGGCCGGCGCCGCCTGGCGCGGCGGGACCGGGACCGGGATCGGGACCGGGATCGGCGGCGACGCTGTCGCAGCGGCTGGCCCCGGCACGTCGACGGCGGCCGTCGCCGGCTCCGGCGGCTTGCGCCGGACCACGTCCACGATGATGGCGCCGTCCTCGCGCTCGGTGCCGATCGTGAACCCGTCCTCGGGGGTGACGAGCAGGCTCGCCGAACTCGCGTCGATCTCCGTGGCCAGCTTGGCGATGCCCGGCCTCGGACGGCCGCGGGTCTCGCCCGTGTCGATGGTCCAGGCCCCCACCACCCGCACCCGCGTCGCCGGCCCCTCGGCGGTCACTGTTGAGACGGCCTCGGCGGGCAGGCGCAGCGACAGCCGCGTCAAGGTCGGAAGCCGCGCCAGTTCGAGCGACAGCGGCCGGCGCACGGGTTCCGGGATGCGCGCCCTGAGCGCCTCCTCGGCGGCACGGGCCCGGCGGGCGAGTTCGGCGATCACCTCCGGCGGGAGCGGCGGCGGCAGGCCGGACCAGCCCTCCGGCAGCAGGTCCACGAACACCCGCTCGCCGGCCGTCTGGACGTTGACCTGGTAAGGCCGCTGCAGGGCGAGCCGGAGGCCCGTCCCGTCAGGATCGCGGCGGACGCTGGCGACGAAAGCCGGCATGTCGTCGGCGAGGTGCTCGGGCCCGGCCGCGATCCGCTCGCCGTAGCCGACGAGGAGCACGCCGCCGGCGAGCTTGGTCTTGATCGCGACCGGCTTGTCGAAGGTGAACACGATCCGGCCGTAACCGCCGGCACCGTTGCCGCTCTCGCTGCCCTTCGCGCCGATCAGCCGTGCGGCCAGGACCGGGTCGATCGCCGCCAGAAGGGCAAGCAGCGCCAGCGACGCCGTCGTCAGCAGCCGCACGCCACGTCCTCGACCGACCCGGGGTCGCCCGCCCACCGATCCCATCGCCTCGCCGATCCGAACCCGGCGCGCGGCACTGGACGCGCCGCGGCGCGCGGCGCCACATCTCGGCGGGATCCTGCCGCGCTGCGGCTAACGCTGGCTTAACCGTAACCGGAAAAGGCGACGGGCCTCAGCCGCTGAGGGCGACGGCCCGGTCGAAGGCCTGGGGGAAACCCACCAGCGGCACCGAGACGGTGGCCGGTTCGGTGCCCCCCGCCTTCTGACCGGTCACGGTGAGCGCCTGCGGTGCGCATCCCGTCGAGGGCCAGCGTCGGGAAGCTGATCGCCACGATGCAGCCCTCGGCGCTGCAGGTCGTATAGGGCGCGCCCTTGCCCAGGGTCTGCTCGTCGAGCTTGAAGGTCACGCCCGGCTCGATGGCGAGTCCGAAGGGCATCAGCACGATCCCCTCGGAGCGGCCGTTCGCCGGCGTCTGCAGCTCGATGCCGAATTTGCGCCGGCCGGTCTGCGAATCACCCTGCGCCTGGGCCACGATGCAGGTGACCTTCTCGTTCGGACGCGTGCAGGTCATCGTCCAGTCGCCGTAGCTCTCGCTGACGGTGCTGGCTCCGGTGGGCCACGCGGCGTGGGCCGGCGCCGCCGCAGGCGTGGCGGCCGCCTCGGACTTCGCCGCCTCGGCGGGCTTGGCGGCCTCCGCGGGCTTAGCCGCCTTGTGGGGGACAGGCTTCGGCCGGGGCTTGGGACGTGCCTTGGCGGGTGCCTCGGCGGCCGGCGCGGCCTCGGGCTCGGCATCCTGTGCGCGCGCCGCCAGGATCGGGACCGCCGTGAGCAAGGTCGCGATCAGGCTGAGACGCAGATGCGCACGAAATGTCGGCATGGAATCACGATCCCCCGAAGCCATTGGACGGCAGAGCCGCCTAATGCCCTAGCCGGGGCGACGCAATCGTCCGGAGCATCGTCAGTGGGTCGGGGGCCGCCCTCAGAGCGGATTCGGGCCGCCGACGGCGCGGGCCAGGGCGCAGCGGCGCGCGAAGGCGGTCTCCGCTCCGTTGCGCAGGCCGCGGGCGACCGCAAAGACGAGGGTGAGGAAGCCGGGATCACGGTCGGCGGTCTCGACGGCCGGGCCGGGGATCCGGGAGGTTATGAGCGCGAGCATGACGGACTCCAAGTGCGAGGGCCCGGGCGTTTCCACGCTCCCCAGTTCCTGCGGTCCTCTCGGTGACCTTGCTGCACTGCAATATGAGCCCTGCACGCGGAGCCTGCCATCCGTTCCAAGGCGGGGGGCGCATGCGTCGAGGTCATGGTTTCGACCCGGCGCGTGCAAGATGCCGTTAACGAAGGCGCGGATCCGCGCGGTTGACCGGCGACGGGCGAGCGGCCATTGAGCGCGCTTCCGGCGACTCGGCCCCTGGACCGCACCGGCACCGCTCCGGCGGCGCGGGCCTGTCGCTGCACTGTCACACGCGCGCCATAACCCGCCCGCGAGCCAGATGAGCGGACGCGCCCGGCATCCGCCAACGAGGATATCCCGCATGACCGATCAGCCGACCCGTCACCCGATCCACGGCCGGATCACCGGCCCCATCGTGATGATCGGCTTCGGCTCGATCGGCCGGGGCACCCTGCCGCTCATCGAGCGCCATTTCGAGTATGACCGGGCCCGCTTCACGGTGATCGACCCGGTCGACACGCATCGCGCCCTCGCCGAGAAGCACGGCCTGCGCTTCGAGAAGGTGGCGCTGACGCCGGAGAACTACCGCGACGTGCTCACCCCGCTCCTCACCGAAGGCGGCGGCCAGGGCTTCTGCGTGAACCTGTCGGTCGACACCTCCTCGCGGGCGATCATGGAGCTGTGCCGCGAACTCGGCGCCCTCTACATCGACACCGTGGCCGAGCCCTGGCCGGGCTTCTACTTCGACAAGACCAAGAGCCAGGGCGACCGCACGAATTACGCCCTGCGCGAGAACATCCTCGATGCCCGCGAGCAGAAGCCGGGCGGCACCACGGCGGTCTCCTGCTGCGGCGCCAATCCCGGCATGGTCTCGTGGTTCGTCAAGCAGGCGCTCCTGAATATCGCCCAGGATACCGGCCTGGAGCGGCCGGAGCCCAAGACCAAGGCCGAGTGGGCCGCCCTGATGAAGGATCTGGGCGTGAAGGGCGTGCACATCGCCGAGCGCGACACGCAGCGCGCCAAGAATCCGAAGCCGCGCGGCGTCTTCGTCAACACGTGGTCGGTCGAGGGCTTCGTCTCCGAGGGCAACCAGCCGGCCGAGCTCGGCTGGGGCACGCACGAGACCTGGAAGCCCGACAACGCCCGCGAGCAGGAGAAGGGCTCGCGCTGCGCGATCTATCTGCTGCAGCCGGGGGCCGACACGCGGGTGCGCACCTGGGTCCCGACCGCCGGCTCGCAGTTCGGCTTCCTCGTGACCCACAACGAGGCGATCTCGATCGCCGACTACTACACGGTGCGCGAGGGCGATAAGCCGGTCTTCCGGCCCACCTGCCACTACGCCTACCACCCGGCCGACGACGCCGTGCTGTCGCTCCACGAGATGTTCGGCAAGGCGGCCAAGGTGCAGGAGCAGCAGCACATCCTCGACGAGACCGAGATCGTCGACGGCATCGACGAGCTCGGCGTGCTCGTCTACGGCCACAAGAAGAACGCCTACTGGTACGGCTCGCAGCTCTCCATCGAGGAGACCCGCCGGGTCGCACCGTATCAGAACGCCACCGGCCTGCAGGTGACCTCGGCGGTGCTTGCCGGCATGGTCTGGGCCCTGGAGAACCCGGAGGCCGGCATCGTCGAGGCCGACGAGATGGATTTCCGCCGCTGCCTGGAGGTCCAGACCCCGTATCTCGGCCCGGTCGTGGGCGTGTACACGGACTGGACGCCGCTCACCGACCGCCCGGGCCTGTTCCCGGAGGACATCGACACCAGCGATCCCTGGCAGTTCCGCAACGTACTGGTGCACGGCTGAAGGCTCTGCCGCGCCCCGTCAGCCGGGGCGCGGATCCGCCGCCTGAACGGCAGCGCAATCCTGCACGCAAAAGGGGCCTCCGAGATCGTCGATCTCGGAGGCCCCTTTTGTACGGGCGCCCCGTCCGGCCCCGTCGTCGTGCATTCGCCGCGCGGCAGCGGTCCGTGACCCGGATCCGCCGCCTGCGCCCGGGATGGCGCCAGCCCGGACAGCGTCAGCCGGCTTGGCTACTCGGCCTGCCGCCGCGTCACGAGGGTGCGGCCCGGCTCGACCTCGTTCTTGTCCTGGTACAGCGGCACGATCGCCCGCAGCCAGCCGCGGACCTCGCGGCCGCCGTAATTGCGCTCGACCACGTCGTGGGTGAGGTAGGCCTGGAGGTTCACGGGCCCGAAATTGTAGCCGACGAGACCGCCCACCGCGATCTGCCCCTGCGGGCGGTAGCTCGCCACCCCGGTGGGAAGGTCCGTCGACCCGAACGCCACCGCGCCGACCTGCCACGCGCCGAACTTCTTCGTCATGGTCAGGTCGAGGTTCAGGTAGTCCGGGTACAGGGTGCCGCTGGGCGAGCGCGGGTCGAGGAAGACGCCGTAGAGCAGGTTCGCCGTGAGGTTCCAGCCCTGGCCGGTGTAGCTGACCGCGAAGCGGTGGGTCAGCGAGGCGGACTGGGTCAGGAAGCGCGTCTGGATCGGCAGGTAGCCGCCGAACAGGTAGCTGACACCCACATCCCCGCCGAGATCCCAGGCGAGCTGCGCGGCGAGCAATTGCTGGCCGACGCCGCTCTGGTAGGGCGCCCCCTGGCTGCTCGCGGCCGCGATCGGCTGGGTGAAGAAGAATTGCAGGCGCGCGCCCGCGACGTCCCAGGGCGTCGCCCACGCGAAGGTCGGCAGGTTGACGTTGGTCGCGGAATCCCGCGGGCGGGTGCCGCGCACGCCGAAGCTCGACAGGTTCACGAAATACAGGCCGACGGGAAGCTGATCGCCCACCGGCAGACCGACCGTCTGCCCCGGCTGCGCAGCGGAGGCCGCCCGGGCACCCGTCGCCGTCGACGCGACGGAGATGGGAGCGGTGACGGCAAGAACCACCGCCGCGAACCCGCGTGACGTCAGGCTAAATCCGACCATGAGAACCCCGAACCAGGCCCCCGGGATGCGGGGCCGATCAGGGTTGGACGGGCGCTCGCTCCGACAACATCCCGCCGTTACGGCCAAGCCGTGCGCAACGGCACAGCCTCGACGGTCCGATCTCTTGAGACGGGACTAAATCACCGGTTCTCGACTTCCACGACGAAATCGCAGCGGTAGGTCGCGCCCTCCACCGGGTTCGAGACCCAGCGACAGCGCCCGACCGCGAGGTCGTGGCCCGCGTGGAAATGCCCGGAGATCCACAGCGCCGGTCGCGCGGGATCGGAAAGGGCGTCGAGGGCCGTGCTGGCATAGAAGGCCGGCACCCACCAGGGAACGCCGGCCACGTCCCGGAACCGGTCCGCGGCCAACGGGCTCGCCGGGTGATGGGTCACCACGACGGTCGGACCGTCGTGCGGGATCTGCAGCGCCGCGTGCAGGGCGGCCCGCTCGATCCGGTGCTCCGCCATCGCGTCCGCGGGCTGCCAGGGGCTGCCGTCGGCCTTGCGGATCGCGCCGAGATATTCCCGGGAGCCCGTCACAGGATCGGTCATGCGGGCGGCCGCGTAGGCCACCGGATCGGCGGGCCGGTCCGGGGCATCCGGGGCGAGCCAGCGCCCGGCGAGGTCCCAGTCGCTCCACAGGGTGGTGCCGACGAAGCGGACGCCGTCGATGACGCAGCTCTGCGCGCGCTGGAGCAGATGGATCCGGGCACCCAGCTCGTTGAGCCGCGCGACCTCGTCTTCCAGGGCGGCGAGCAGCTCCGGTGCGGTGCGCCGGTCCCCGGTCGGGGCATAGCGCTCGTGGTTGCCCGGCACCAGCACGATCGGCCGCCCCTGCGCGAGATGCAGCAGGGCCGCGAGCCCCCGTTCGGGATGCCCTTCGTGGAGGTCGCCGGGACAGGCGAGCAGGTCGAACGGCTCTGCGGGCGGCGCGATCAGGTCGAGGCGGCGCCGCTCCAGGTGCAGATCCGAGATGGGGAAGATGCGCATGATGGTCGCTGCTGGGGGCCGCTATCGTGCGGCTCTGCGCTCGGCCGCGGCCGCTTTGAGGATGTCGGCGGCCGAGTCGGCGTTGAGGATCGCGATCCCGGCCGCCACGACGAGGTCGGGCCAGGGGGATGGGTGGAGGGCCGTCACGAGGCCGGCGGCGATGATCGCCAGATTGGCGTAGGCGTCGTTGCGTGCCGAGAGATAGGCCGCCCGGGTCAGGCTGCCCGAGCCGGAGCGATGCCGGGCGAGCATGAGCGCGCAGTGCAAAATGACGGCCAGTGCCCCGAGCCCCGCGAGGGTCAGGGGCAGAGCGGCGGGGGCGGTGAAATCGGCGATCTTTCCGTATGCCGCCCAGGCTCCCGCTAGCGCCGGCAGCAGCAGTATGCCCGCCATGGCGGTCCCGAGGCGGGCGCGGTAGCGCGCGCTCCATCCGAGGCCCGCGAAGATCAGCAGGTTGATCGCGGCGTCCTCGAGGAAATCGAGGCTGTCGGCGATCAGCGCCACCGAGCCGATGGCGAGCGCCACCGCGATCTCGATGCCGAAATAGCCGAGGTTGAGCGCCGCCACGCGGGCGACGACCGGGCGCAGGGCGGGCCGCGCGGGCGGGGGCACATCATCGGCGATCACGGGACGCCTCTTCGCCGACGCGCACGGCTCTGTCGAGCGGCTGTTGAGAAAACCCTGTCGGCGGCTCAAGAAAGTTCGAGGCCCTTCAGCCTTTGTCCGGGTGGATTCGGCGCCGGGATCGTGCGACGCCGTTGCCGGAGCCGGCCGCACGAGACGAATGACCGGCCCGAACCGGAGGTCTGCCGCGTCATGCTGCCCGAACTGCGCGTGCTCTATTTCGAGGATCTCGAAGTCGGACTGTCGGAGACTCTGTCGAAGACCATCGCCTCGTCGGATGTGGTGGGTTTCGCCGAGATCACCGGCGACCGCAATCCGATCCACCTGTCCGAGCACTTCGCCGCGCGCACGCCCTTCGGCACCCGCATCGCCCACGGCCTGTACACGGCCGGGCTGATCTCGGCGGTGCTGGGCACGCGCCTGCCCGGACCGGGCGCCGTCTACATCTCCCAGACCCTGAACTTCCGCGCCCCGGTGCGGATCGGCGACGTCGTCGACGTCACCGTGACGGTGGCCGAACTCATGCCCGAGCGGCGGCGGGCGCGCCTCGCCTGCCGGTGCTCCGTCGGGGGCGAGACCGTCCTCGACGGCGAGGCGCTGGTGAAGGTGCCGACCAAGGCCGAGGCCGACCCGCTGGCGAGCCGCACCGAGCGCGCCCAGGGCTGAGGTGACCCCGGACCCGGAAGACCTCTGCGACCCGGACGATCCCCGCCTGGAGCCCTTTACCCGGATGCGCGAGCGCGACCTTCTCGGCGCGCCGGGCGCTTC
>NZ_BACT01000359.1:0-1263 GCF_000333255.1 Methylobacterium sp. B1
GCGCCGGGCCGGGGTGCGTCCGGCCACACCCAGCTGCGACAATCCGTGACCCAGAATCGTCCCGTGCCGCCTCGCCCGGCGGCCCTTGTCCCGAAGCCGCGCCTGCGGCTGCTCGCCCTGGCCGGACTGGCCGGCGGTCTGCTCGCCGCCGGCCCCGCCCTCGCGCAGAGCGTCACCCTCGATCTGGGCGCCGGCGGCACCACCGAGCGCGCCCTGCAGCTCGTGGCGCTGATCACCGTCCTGGCGGTGGCCCCGTCGGTGCTGGTCATGGCCACGGCCTTCACCCGCATTGTCGTGGTGCTGTCGATCCTGCGGTCGGCGCTGGGCACCCAGACGGCGCCACCGACCGCGGTGCTGGTCAGCCTAGCGCTGTTCCTGACCGCCTTCGTGATGGCCCCCACGGGCCGCGCGGCCTACAGCGCCGGCATCGAGCCGCTGGTCGCCGGCCGGATCACGCAGGCGCAGGCGTTCGAGCGCGCCTCGGCGCCGTTCAAGACCTTCATGCTGCGCAATGTGCGCGAGAAGGACCTGAAGCTGTTCCTCGACCTCGCCAAAGTGCCGGCCCCGAAGGGCCCGGAGGATGTCGGCCTGGAAATCGTGACCCCGGCCTTCATGATCTCGGAACTGCGCCGTGCCTTCGAGATCGGCTTCCTGCTGTTCATCCCGTTCCTGATCATCGACCTCGTGGTCGCGTCGGTCCTGATGGCCGTCGGCATGATGATGGTCCCACCGGCGACGGTCGCCCTGCCGTTCAAGCTGATCTTCTTCGTGCTGGTCGACGGCTGGACCCTGGTCGCCGGCTCGCTGGTCCAGAGCTACGGCGGATGACGGCAGCCGCGACCGGCCGTCGACGATCCGGGCAAATCCGGACGGCCTCCGCGGCGACACCGCAGGATCGCGCGATGGCGGGGATCGGTGCGCGGAGTCGCCTGACGGGCCGCGCGGCATCGGCCTAGACGCGGCCGGCCTGCGGCCTCTGCCGGGCGATCCCGGTCGACGTGCCGGCGCCCTGCAGGCCGCACAGGATCTCGCGCCGCTCGGCCTTCCGTTCGGGCGTGCAGACGCGACCGTCGTCGGTCGTCAGGAAGGCGTCCGGATCGATCCCGACGGGCCGGCTCACCCGGGCGGCGCGCCGGGCGATCCGGCGCTGCTCTGCTGGCCGCCCGCCCCGCCTGCCTGCGGAGCTTCCTGGGACGCCTCGCCGCTCGCGCCGGGTGCGTCCGGCCCGCCGCGCGCGGGTGTGGCGGCGTCCGGGTAGCGCTT
>NZ_BACT01000358.1:0-1240 GCF_000333255.1 Methylobacterium sp. B1
CGCACCGGCCATCCGGCAGGAGAACGCGGAAATCCGTGACGACTTTCGTTCGCCCGGCAATGGCCGCCCCGAGATCCCGCAAGGTCCGCTCGGCATCGTCGGGATGGATACGCGGTCGCCAGTCGCGCTCGACGTCGATTTCGATGGGCTGGTCGCCGAAGCCGTGGTGACGCGCCATCTGCTCCGAGAGCTGGGCGCGCCCCGTCCGGACACAGTAGCGCCAGGTTCCGGCATCGGCGGCCTGCAGGGCGAGATCGAGAAGCAGCGTCTTCTCGGCGAGCTGCTCGTTGGCCATGCGCAGGCTGGTCTCACTCTGGAGCTCGACCATGAGCCGCCGCGTGGATTGCGCCAACGCCGCGTTGGCGTCCGAGGCCCGCCGCATCCTCTCGATGAGGATCAGGTTGATGCCCACGACGATCCCGAACAGGATCAGGGCGATGGCGGCCGACGATGCGCCCGTGGCTGGAAGGTTCGACGGCAGCACGGCGTACCACACGGCCACGCCCGATAGGATCGTGCAGACGAGTGCCGGACCGAGACCGCAGAAATAGGCGGTGAGGATGACCGCGGGATAGAAGGTGATGAACGGAAGGCCGGGCGGAAGCGCCGCACGCGCAGCCAGCGCGCAGAGCACCGCGGCAATCGCGATGGCGTAGCCGTAACGTGCCGCCCGCGGCTCGCGGCGCTCGATCGAGAGAGTCCGGTCGACGTTTGCGCGGTCGACATGCTCTATCGACGGAGCCCCACTCATCGTTGCAACTGTTCCCTGACGCAGAAACCCCGCCCGCGACGGCAGCCGCGCTGCCTCTGGTCAGATCGCGCTCGATCTCCCTATGTTTTTCTCCAGCGCCGGGCCCGCCAGCACCCCGGCATAGCCGAGCGTCGTCACCGCCGGCACCGCCACGCGCGCGGGCATCGCGGTCTGGCGGCCGGCCGCCGTGAACAGGACCGGGACGATGTTGGCGCAGCCCGCCCCGACCAGGGCGTAGCCGGCGAGGGCCGCCTCCCAGGCCGGGACCAGGACCGAGAGCGCGAGTCCGGCGGCCGCCAGGAGGCCGCCGAAGACCACCACGGGCCGCCGCCCGAGCCGGGCCACGACCCGATCGCCGGCAAGGCGCCCGGCCGTCATCGTCACCGAGAAGGCCGCGTAGCCCATCGCCGCCCAGGCCGGATCGAGGCCTCGCTGCTGGATCAGGAACACCGCGCTCCAGTCGAGGGCCGAGCCCTCGGTGAGGAACAC
>NZ_BACT01000357.1:0-5160 GCF_000333255.1 Methylobacterium sp. B1
CCGCGGCTTCGGCGGTCCCGGCCAGGGTGCGCCCCGGCAGGGCCGGCCCCAGGAGGGCCGGGCCGACGCCCGCGGCGACGGGCGGGGTCATGCCCCGCAGGGCCGCGACGTCCGCGCCGACCGGCCGGCACGACCGCAGGGCGAGCGCCCCAACCAGGGCCGTCCGAACCGCGACGCCCGGCCCCAGCGGGCCGATGCCCGGCCGCGCAGCGGCGGGGGCGGCGGCGAGGGTCGCAGCATCGGCTGGCTGGAGCGGGCGCCCCGCTCCTGAGCGTCACATTCGAGCCGCCCGGGACGGATCCGTCCCGGGCGGCTTTCCATTTCAGCGCAGGCCGCGGCCGCGAAGCCGCGCCGCGCGGCGATCAGTTTCCCCCTGACGCCCGTGACCATGCCTCGGGCCCTTGCGGCCCCGCACGCGGCGAGGGCGCCGCCGGCCGGATGGCGGGCGGGGACGCCCCGCGACCCCGTCTCCCCATGAGGGCTCCGCTGTCCCCGCGTGCGCAGCGACGCACGCCAGCCGGCACCACATCCCCGGCTGTGACGCTGCCCCGGCTCCCGTCGCTGCGCGCGGTTCCCATCATGGGACTCGGTCAGTTCGCCCGCGAGACCTCGACGAGGTTGTCGGAGAACGAGGGGGCGTGGCCCATATCGGTGAAGGCCGCCGACGAGATGCTGTTGACCGTCCCCTCGTTGAGCTGGCGCCAGTAGCCGAGGGTCGCCACCACGATTCCGTGCGTGACGTCGTCGGTGACGCGCGCGACGCCCTTGAAGGCGCCCCGGGCATTGGCGACCTGGACGCGGTCGCCGTCGACGATGCCCCGGGACTCGGCATCGGCCGGGCTGATCATCACGAACTGCTCGCCCTGGCCCTTCTGCTTGTCCGCCATGTTGGCGTAGCAGGAATTCAGGAAGTAGTGGCTCTTGGGCGAGACGATGTTGAGCGGGTAGCGCTTGGCCAGCTCCGGATCGTTCGCGTGCGATTCCCGCGCACCGACATAGTCGGGCAGCGGGTCGAGGGGTTCGCCGGGCTGGAAGCCCTCGTACATCTGCCGGAACGGCGGCGCGACGAAGTTCGTGGCGCCCTCGATCTTGAGCATGCACTTGCCGGTATCGGTCGGGAAGTTGCCCTCCCGGTGCGGGGCGCGGTCGTCCGGCGTGCCCACCTTCAGGCGGGCGAAGCCATGCGCGCGCATGTAGGCGAGGTCGATCCCCGCGCAGGCGGGCGAAGCCCAGTCGACGTAGTGCTCCAGGCACTCCGCGTCCGACCATTTGAAGTTCTCTTCCTCGAAACCGAACCGGGCGGCGAGCCTGCGGAAGATCTCGTTGTTGGGGATCGCCTCGCCGGGCGCCTCCGCGCACTTGGTGTTGTAGGTCAGGTAGAGGTGGCCCCAGGAGAGGATCATGTCCTCCATCTCGGCGCCCATCGCGGCCGGAAGCAGGATGTCGGCGTAGGCGGCCGTGTCCGAGATGAAGTGCTCGGCCGAGACCATGAACAGGTCCTCCCGCATCAGGCCCGCGACGATCTTGTCGGTCTCGGGGGCCTGCGTCACCGGGTTCGAGTTCCAGCACATCATCGACATGATCGGCGGGTCGAGCTTCAGCTCCCCGGTGAGCGCGCGGCCGATCTGCAGGTTCGAGACGACCCGGGTGCCCTCCGGGATCAGGTCGGGCCGGCACATGACGTCGAACTTGTAGGGATGCTCCCAGACCGGGAACTGCGTGACGCCGCCGCCGACATGGCGCCACGCACCGGTGAGCGCCGGGATGCAGGTGACCGCCCGGATGGTCTGGCCGCCGCCGAAATGCCGCTCCAGCGCCACGCCCATGCGGATGCCCACCGGCTGGGCCGTCGCCATCTCGTGGGCGAGCCTGCGGATGTCGGCCGCCGGGACGCCCGTGATGGATTCCGCCCATTCCGGCGTACGCGGGGCGGCCCGCTCCTTCAGATCGGCGAAGCCGATCGTGTGGTTGTCGACGTAGTCCTGGTCGACGAGGCCCTGCGCGATGATCGAGTTGATCAGCGCCATGGCGAGGGCGCCGTCGGTGCCGGGCTTCGGGGCGATGTGCCAGTCGGCGGCCTTGGCGGTGCGCGACGCGTAGGCGTCGATGACGACGACCTTCGCGCCCTTCTTCTGCGCGTCCTTCACGATCGCCCAGTGGTGGAGGTTCGTGCTGACCGAGTTGCAGGCCCAGATGACGATGTACTTGGAGTGGATGTAGCTCTCCGGATCGAGGCCGGCGGTCGGCCCGACGGTGAGGAGCCAGGCCGTGCACGAGCCCTCGCCGCAGAAGGTCCGCTCGGTCACGGTGGCGCCCAGGCGGTTGAAGAAGGCGTCGCCGCCGTTCAGCCCGTGCACGAGGCCCTGGTTGCCGAGATAGCTGTAGGGGGCGATGGCCTGCGGCCCGTACTGGTCGATGATCGCCGTCCAGCGGCTGACGATCTCGTCGAGCGCCTCGTCCCAGGTGATGCGCGCGAATTGCTTGGAGCCCTTCGGGCCGACGCGCTTCATCGGGTAGAGCACCCGGTCCGGATGATAGTGGCGCTTCTCGTAATCCTTCAGCTTCACGCAGAGGCCGCCCCGGGTCATCGGGTGGTCCGGGTTGCCGCGCACGCTCAGAAGCTCGCCGCCCTTCACCTCGAACAGCATGGAGCAGGTGTCGGGACAATCATGCGGACAGGCGCCGTAGAAGACCTCTGAGACGGCCTCGGCCTGGACGATCTCGTTCATCGTTTCCTCCCTGACCCCGCAGGCGTCTCGTTATTATGCGTGTTTCTCGGCGCGGGTCGGGTCCAGCCTATATCGGGAAGAAGAAAAATTCTAATTCGAGCGCGGTGACCGGTCCGCGCCGGGCGGACGCGCGGGGTCAGCCCTCCGGCAGTCCAGCGCGGCGCAGGCCCTCGTAGATGCGTGCCCGCTGGGCCAGGAAGGTCGGATCGGTGGAGGTCAGGCTTCGGTAGCGGGCGAGGGTGTAGCCGGGGCGCAGCCTGAGGAACTCGGCGAGGGAGGCCCGCGCCTCCACATCCCGGCCGAGCCGCGCGAAGGCGCAGGCGAGATAGAGGTGGGGGAAGTCGAAGAGCGGGTTCACCGCCGCCGCGCGGCGCAGCGGCTCGATCGCCTCCTGATCCTGCCCGAGATGGAGCTTGGCCAAGCCGTCCCGGGCGAGCCACGCCCCGAGCAGGGGATCCTTGGGGCTGAGGCGGATGGCGGCGGCGATGTCGCGATCCGTCTCCTCGGCCCGTCCGAGGAAGATCTGGATGAGGCCGCGATAGGCGTAGGCCCGGGCGAAGCTGGGATTCAGGGTGAGCACCCGGTCGAACGCCGCGAGGGCCTCCGCGTAGCGCGATCGGGCGCGCAGGGTCTCCCCGCGCAGGTAATGCGCGAAGGGATGTGTCGGGTCGCCCTGGAGGACCGATGCGATCGCCTGCTCGGCCGTGTCGAGATCCGCCGTCCGCTCGGTCGTCCAGCCGTTCAGCACCCCGTCGACGAGCACCTCGGCGAGCCCCAGGCGCGCATCGACATTGGCCGGATCGAGGCCGAGCGCGCGCTCGAACAGCGGGCGGGCCTGGGCGTGGTTGTCGCGGGCGAAGGGCCGGTTGAGCAGCGCCTGTCCGCGCATGACCAAGTCCACCGCATCCGCCGGCTGGCCCGACCGGGCCTGCGTGGCGGCCTCGAGAAGACGCACGCCGAGGGCGCGGCCGACCTGGGCGACGAGGACGTCCTGCGCGGCGCCGACGGCGGTCCGCGGTCCGTCGTAGCGGTCGGCCCAGAGGGCGGCGCCGGTCTCGGCATCCGTCAGTTGCACGGCGAAGCGCACCTGCTCGCCGCTCTGCCGAAGGCTTCCCTGCACGACGTAGCGGACGCCGAGTTCGCGGCCGACGGCGCGCGGCTCGAGAGGCCGCCCCCTGTAGGCCTGTGCCGTACCGTGCGCGATGACGAAGGTTCCCGGGGCGCGGGCGAGATCGGCGGAGAGATCCTCGGCGAGCTGCTCGGCGAGATAATCCTGGTCTGCTTCGCCGCTCTGGTTCGCCAGGGGCAGGACCACCAGGGACAGCCTCGGGCGCAGAGGCTCGCCCGGCCCATCCGTGCGCTCGGATCCGACGAGACGGGGCCAGGTCAGAGCCAGCCCCGCGGCGGCGAGGACCGCGACGGCCCCGAGCGTCGGCCGGAGGGCGGCGCGGGCGCGGCCCGCCCGGATGGCGCGCGACGTCCGCTGGTCCGGGGGCGGCACGGCGTACACGCGCACGGGGCGTGCGATGTTCTTGAGGCGCTGCGGGCCGAGATCGATGAACGGGATTTCCGAGAGACCACGAACCTGCAGGTAGGCAGCTTCCGAAAGCCTCAGGGCACCGGGCTCGGCGGCGCTCTGCAGACGCGCGGCGATGTTGACGCCGTCGCCGAAAAGATCGCCGTCATGCACCATGATGTCGCCGAGATGGATCCCGATGCGGAGACGGAACTGCGCGGCCTCCCCCTCGGCCTCGGCGAGGGCTCGCTGGATCGCCACCGCACAGCAGACGGCATCCATGACCGAGGCGAACTCGGCCAGAACGCTGTCCCCGGCCGTGTTGGCGATCCGTCCGTGACGGGCCGCGATCATCCGGTCGACGATCCGCCGCGTGGCCTGGAGGGCGCGCATGGCGCCGCTCTCGTCGGCATGCATCGCCTTCGAATAGCCGGCGATGTCGGCGGCGAAGATCGCGGCCAGCCGGCGTTCCGGAACCGACCATTCCGATGCGCTGGACAGTGCCCTGTTCTCGCTCATCGCGATCCGTTCACGCCACGGCGACCCGGCAAGCCCGACCGTGGCCGCGTGATTCGCCACCCGCAGCGATGCAGCCGAATACTGCTTTGATCCAATGATGTCGAGCGAACACAGGCATTCGTACGCGCAAAACAAAGAATCGAGCCGGATCCGAGTCCGTCGCCGGGACTTCTCGAGCGCCCCGCAGCGGATGGCCCTTCCGCGACCGTCGCCCGACCGGACGGCCGCTCCGGCGCGGGCAGATCCTTTTATTGGCCGCGCCGTGCCCCCATTTCTGCCGACAGACGAATGGGGGCCTGCATCATGCGGTTCGAACTCTATCGGGACGCCAAGGGTGAATGGCGCTGGCGCCTCCGGGCGCGCAACGGCGAGGTGATCGCCGAATCCGGCGAAGGC
>NZ_BACT01000356.1:0-12373 GCF_000333255.1 Methylobacterium sp. B1
GTGCTTGCCTGCTGTGTCCCGGGCTTGAAGATGGGCAACCTGCATGAGAACACGATGGAGGAAATCTGGAACGGCCCGCGCTACCAAGAGCTGCGCTGGTCGGTGAACTCTCCGAACCCGCCTCCGTCTTGCAGGACGTGTCCGTTCGTCCGCGACATCAACGATCCTGACAGCTACCTGATTCATGGGGCGAAGGCTCGGCTGGCAGCCTGATCCATGCGCCCGCTGGGTCAAACGCTATGCCCCAACGGGCTTTACGCGACGCGGCGGGCACCCGCGATATCAGGCGACGGGGCTGTCGCCAGTATTTCCGATGCTGGACGTCCGCCGCCGCCGACGACGTCGCCAGCGGTCGGCAGTGATGTTGAGCCGCGACGAAATTCTCGTCACCCGCCCACTGCGTCACCTTAACGCTCGCACCGTCCCCCGCTCGTGATCGACGAGCGCTCGGATTATTGTGACGGGCATGAGCCCATCGACCGTGACGCCGTTCGACCCAAGGCCCACCCGCGCACGGCCCGACGACGACCCGTATCTCTGGCTGGAGAAGATCGACGGCGTCGACGCCCTCGCCTGGGTCGAGGCCCGAACCGCCGAGACGCTGGCCCGCTACGGCGACGCCGCCTTCGCCCGTGACCGCGACCTCGCCCGCGACCTGCTCGACCGGCCCGACCGCATTCCTTTCGTCAGCCGTCGCGGCGGCTTGCTCTACAATTTCTGGCGGGATGACGCGCATCCCCGCGGCCTGTGGAGGCGGACCGACGAGGCGACCTACCGCGCAGGCGATCCGATCTGGGAGATCCTGCTCGACCTCGACGCGCTCGCCGCGCGCGAGAACGAGGATTGGGTCTGGTCAGGGTCGGTGCCCCTCCGCGACAGCTACGACCGCGCGATGCTGCGCCTCAGCCGGGGCGGCGGCGACGCCGTCGTCCTGCGCGAGTTCGACCTGCCGACCCGCGCTTTCGTCGCGGACGGCTTCATCCTACCCGAGGCCAAGGGCGGCGCGGTCTGGCTCGACCGCGACACGCTGCTTCTGTCCAGCGCGTTTGGACCCGGCATGGCCACGCAGTCCGGCTACGCGCGCACCGTGCGCCTCTGGCGGCGCGGCGCGGACCCTCTCGACGCCCCGGTCGTGTTCGAGACCACCGAGCGCAGCATGGGCGTCTGGGGAGGTGTGGACCATCAGACTGGAGTCGAAAGGCTGACGTTCGCCGAGCAGATCGGATTCTTCGACACAGCCCTGCACATCGGCGACCGCGAAGGCCCGCGCCTGCGCCTCGACCTGCCCACGCACGCGGGTGTGCAATTGCATCGTGACCGCCTCTCCGTGCGTCTGCGACGACCGTGGATCGTGGACGGCTTGGAGCACGCGGCCGACACCGTCCTGACGATCGGGCTGCCCGATTTCCTCGCGGGGGAGCGCACGTTCGAGGTCCTGTGGCGGCCGGGAGATAGGTTGGCGCTCCAAGGGGTGTTCTGGTCCGCTGGGCGACTGATCGTGGGCGCCCTCGACGACCTGCGGCCGATCTACACGGTCTGCGAACGGGAACCGGAGGGCTGGACGCGGCGGCCATTGCCTGGGCTGCCCGGGCTCGGCACCGTCGGCGTCTGGCCCCTCGATGATCACGCCGAGACCGCTGACGGCAGCCTGCTCGCCACCGTGCAGGACCCCGTCACACCCACGACGCTGCTGGCCTTTCCGCCCAGTCTCGACGCCCCCGCCGTGCTGCGTCGGACGCCCCCGGCCTTCGACGCGCGTGGCCTGCGCGTGACGCGCCACGAGGCGGTCTCATCGGACGGGACGCGCGTGCCCTATGTGCAGACCGGACCGGACGGGACGGACGGCGACGCGCCGGTCCACCTCACCGCCTACGGCGGCTTCCGGGCTTCGACGTTGCCGGTCTATCGGGGCGTGCTGGGCAAGCTGTGGCTTGAGCGGGGTGGGACCGCCGTGACCGCCAACATCCGCGGCGGCGGCGAGTTCGGCACCGGCTGGCATGAGGCGGGTCGCCGGGAGGGTAAGGCGCGCGCGCATGAGGACTTCGCCGCGGTGGCGGCGGATCTCGTATCACGCGGCGTGACCCGGCCGGGTCGGATCGCGGCGGAGGGCGGATCGAACGGCGGACTGCTGATCGCCAACATGCTGACGCGCTTTCCCGAACGGTTCGGGGCGCTGTTCTGCACGATCCCACTGATCGACATGCGCCGGTACGCCAAGCTCCTGGCTGGCGCGAGCTGGATCGCGGAGTACGGAGATCCGGACGACGCGGCCGACTGGGCGTATCTGGGCGGCATCTCGGCCTACCACGTCGCCGAAGCGGGCCGTCCCTACCCGCCGATCCTGCTGGCGACGAGCCGCGGGGATGACCGGGTACATCCCGGCCACGCGCGCAAGATGGCTGCGAAGCTGCGGGCCCTGGGGTACGCGGCAGCGTTCTACGAGCCCGCGGCTGGAGGGCACGGCTACGGCAAGGACAACGCCGAGACCGCCGCTTTCATGGCGCTGGGGCTGAGCTTCCTGAGACAGTCGATCGGCTGGTCAGCGTCAGCGCTACCGGAAGCCTGAGCGACAGGTAGCTTCTCGTCCAGACACCTTGTCTGATTCCGAACCAAGTTGGGCGTGCTGCCGATTCTTTGGGCTTCCCTTCTTTGGGCCTCCTGAAAGCGGTCAGCCTGTCCCGCGGCAAACTATGAACTCGGCCATCGCCGCAATGGCGGCAGCCATCTCGCCGGTGTCCCTCGTTCGTCGACGTCACCGACCTGTCGTCGACGGCAACGTCCATCCTGACGAGAATTTCGTCACCATCCACCGTTTCCTGCCGCCGCTCTTGCGGCCGAAGCTACTGCTTGGCACCTGCCGTGAGAGGCTGCTACCGACCCATGCAAGTCATTCACATGATCCGTGCCCCTTCCGGTAAGCGGACATCCGGCGCATAAAGAGCACCATCAATGCGACGACCGCCATGAGACGACAGAGCTTGCCCTTATGATTGGAGCTATTATTTTTTTTGCGCTGCTACCTGGCGCAATTGCTGTTATTGTTATTGGTGCCGTTATAGCGGCCAACTCTGCCAATAAGGAGTGATGCCGTGGGGGATAGCATCTTACGCTGAATGCTGAGAGAGGACGCTACTTCGAAATCCGTTCGAAGTGTGCGCTGCCCGTAAACAGAAGGTCGCGAATACCCACTGAGCAGCCGTCCCGCTTCCGACCCAACGCAGCCGCCTAGAACGCCATCGGCTCTCCTCCAAAGCGGACGATGGCCCGCCATTCAGCTACTTCGGTTCGTGGTGGGATGGGGATGTTGATCCATTTCTGGCAAGGACGTTCTGCCTGCGACGATCTTAAGAGTATGGAACCAAACGTATAATAGAAGTAAATTACATAAGCACGCGGGTCATCGCAACAGCACAAATTGAACGTATAGCAATGGCAAATAGAGAGATTTTCCGCTTCATTATCAAGCCGATCGCGATCACATTCGCACTGGTAATAGGACTCCCTGCTATCGGCATCTTGGCATGGCATTATTCAACAAAAAAAGAGCGGACAGTAACAATTCCTATTGATGCAAACATCGATCTTAATTTTACGGTAATTTGGAACTGGAGAATGGACCAGCGCGTCAGCATATCACGTGGCGGAAACGTAATCGCTGAAGCGGGCGAAGAAGTTTTTAAAAAGCCTTACTGGTCAGGAGGGCCTCTTTTCTCCAGTAAGGAAAATTCACATTACTATATAGTCCTGCGGTTTGGCGCATATGACATAGACGTAATCAGCGGAACTATCACGCATCGTTGTTCGCTCGATGCAGATTTAATTCGAAATCTTTCGTATCTCGGACAGTTTAGCCTCAAAGCAATTCCTCGAGACTCCGTCCGCGGGGAGGATGTAACGTTCACTCCTGCAGGCCAACGACCTCCGGAAAGAAGTGGCATGAGCAGCGATGATCTAGAATACAAGAGCCTCTGTGGGTAAGGCGTTTTTGAGACTAGGCGAGAATGTGACGTCCGCGCCAGTGCGCCCGCTGTCAGAAAGCGGACGGGCAGAAAACCACCCCAGGCGGCCAGTCCGATGGCGGCCCAAGTTGGGCATACAAGCAGCCTATGCTGATCTCCGAAAGCCGCTATTAATTGCCACGCGGCCACTCTGGCTAACGGCGGGCAGTGGAGGTCTTATGCTGAGAGGTTGCGGGTGCTGAGGTCGTTCGTCAGGTCAATTTTACTCGTTGGACACGTCTTGTTCACTGGAGTGCTTTTCTTCGCCGCCTTCCTCTACGTTTTTGCACACACGGAATTGGAAGAACTATATCCAGGATCGCCAGTCGAGGCTGGCACTATACCCGTTGTAGCCTCCGAAACGCGAAATTTCGATGGCGAACGTTTCGTTGCCAGCCGAGCGCTAGAACTCAGGACCTTCCCCAGTAAACCCATAATCATTGGATTTAGCGAATTTATTAGAGATCGCCTTACAAAAGACGGAGTAACTATCGTTTCCAATCGTGAATTTAGCGATCAGGTCGTAACTATAGAAAAAAAGATTATGCAAAGTGATCTTGGCAACCCTAGGCCAAATTTTCGCGTAAATCGTTTGATTGATTTTATGTATTGTCGCGACCCAATTGAAGATCGCGCCGTTACGGGCGGAAAATGCGACCACATCAAATTCGAATTTTATTTCAATGGAGATTGTGATCTTACGCCGCTTTTCGAGGAATTTTGGCGAACTATCCGAGAAACGAGGCCAGTTATTTTGACTACAACATGGGCATTTCGTCCAAATCGTACCATGATACTACAATGCAAGGCGCGAGAGTAAGTTCATGATGCAGGCAAGCCGAGAGTGACTTCCACGGAGCAGACGGTGCGACAACGTCCGTTTGAGGGCTTTGTCGTTGAGAAGCGGACTAGCAGAGTTCTTCCCCAGGTGACCGTCCGCTTTCGCCGCAACTCAGCCACCGGCATCGCTTTGGGCGCTTCATAAGAGTGATCACTCGTCGTCGGTTTGGCAAGTTCGGTCTAGTGCGAGAAGCGGACCTACGCTGGAGACCGTTGATGCTCAAATCGATCATCAGGACATTGACACTCGCTGCTCTGGCAGGCGCGTTGTTCTTCGCCGCATTCTTCTACTTTATAGCGCACGCTGGCCTGAACAAGCGCAGCTGCGATGTGGGGCTGTTCATGACTAAATGTATCGAATGACTGCTTACAGCGGGAGGGAAAGCGGACGTACAAGATCTTCGTCTACCTTGATGCGGCGGTCCATCGAGCAGGCAAAATGATTAGCTTCTATCAATTTTTCTACGATTTCTTCTTGGACGTCCCGAGTTTTGGAATTGCCATTTTTCGAGGTGTAAAAATCTATCTCATTGCAATATTTCTGCTTGCGATTTGCATGTTGATGGATATCTCAGCTAAAAAATCCGCGGTCGTCATTTCGATTTTAATGTTTCTGCCGCCGTACCTAGTTTATCAATATTTTTTGGCAGCGTTCCAGGCCGAATTAAAACTAGGAGACGCCACTGCCTTGCCAATCGCTTTGGGTTGGGAGCGTAGTTGACGTCCGCTTCAATCTATTGCTGCTCGGAAGCGGACGGGCAAGAAGCCACCCGTTGCGGACCCCACGCATGGGTCCAAGCGTGGGAGTGCAACCACTCTCAACCATCGGCACCAAGCGCCTCTTACGTGATCGTCGACGACGTCGACGAACGAATGCGATGATCCCGTCGACGTCGACGGTCGGGAACTGATGCGTTGACCCCTCACTGCGGGCATTGACCAAGCTCACCCGCCGCAAGGCTAACGTGGGGTATGCTCACATGCGGCTATCGCTCCCGCATAGCTCATCACATCTAAGAGCTCTTGGTTGCCACAAGGAAATTTCCAGCCGCGAGCTCGGACCTTGCGGCATGACTGATCGCGTTGAGAAATGTCGACCACGTCGGGCCCTGCTGATCGAGCGCTACCAACTCTCTGACGGTCATCCCCTCGAACTCGGCACGCATTGCCGGATCCTCGATCCGAAGTGCCATGACCGCCAGAATATACCTGGGCGACGGCGGAAGTGACGTGACACCTCGGACCGAAGCAGGACGTGATCGGCACTGCGGTGGCTGATCCAAACCTCTTCCGTCACTCATGCCGCCTGCGGCTGGCAAACCGTCCGATACCCGGCCGAGATCGCGCTGAGAGCGATCCGCGAGACCTCTACGACGAGAAAATCGGGCATCTCAGAGGGGATCTTGAATGATTCGCCCCGATCGAAAGATCGCGCAATTGGCGCAAATGGGTGATCCAACTAGAGGTCAATGCGGAGCACCAGACTGGTAAGGTACGCACATCCAATCTCGTATTCGCACCGACGCGAATTCCAAGATTTAGAGATCTTATGACGTCTGGAGATTTACTTGTTCGGGGCATATTCACTGGGATTAGTGTTCGGGTCGACCGCTTGACGTGCCAGCACGTCTTCGCGCCCGCTCCGCGTCCGACGAAATCCGCCTCAACGCCTCGGCGTTGATACGGCTATCATCGACCGCTTTCCCCCTCAGTACTCCGTCAACTCCATGTCCTAGGACCAGACGTCTTTCTCCCCCCCGTCCCCGAACAGGATTTGTCGGAGACGGGGAGGAAAAGTCCATGTCCTGAGGTTTCATGGTCTCAAAGCGCGGGGCGGACTCACCATGTCCACACGACAGGCGGTTGCCCGATGCCTGTCTGCCCGCGCCCTTTCCCGGCATGCCCGCCTGATGGTGAAGTTCGGGGACTGCGCGCGTGTGGCCTATGGGCCGCTTTCACGCGCGCGCCTTGCACTCCGGGCGGCATTGAATGCCCAACGGTTACAGGATCACTCCTGAGCCCGCGCCGCCAGCTTGAGAACACCGGCGGCGCGTGGACGGGGGTCAAATGCACAAGACCCTGCCGTCCTCTTTGTAAGGTGCGATTTCGCGAGGCGCCCGCGGCCCTCGCCGAGTTGCCGTCGATCACAGCCCCTGATGGCCAAGTGTCGCGCGTCTCGGTCGGTCGTCCTCCCCGCTTTCGCTACTTACGGCCTATCTCAGCCTGCTGCGTACTCACGGTGCTGGCGCGGAGCACGCCTGATACTCCTGGACGAATTATGTGCGGTGCGTAGTACAGACTACGATCTAAATCTTACAATATGAAAACTGTATTGTCACTATTTTCTGTGATGCTCTGCGACGCGGCGAAGCCAATCATCGATAGCGATCATGTTACCGTCGCGATCGAAGTTTTCGATGGTCGCGGCGTATCCCCATGAGGTCGCAAGCACGACAATCTTGGCTTTCCATCCCACAGGAGAAGTGACGATGAATTTGTCGATGCAATGCCCCGAGTGATTCCTGTTGCTCCATTTGAAGACGGCTTCGGCATGATCGAGTTGTATAGCGTCACCGACGGACATCCCTGAGAGATATCTGCTGACGATGTAGTAGAGGTGCACGCGCCGCACGATAGCGTTCCTGGACATGTAAATAAAGTTACGTAGTTGCAACGGTATTTATATTTTGGCTACAGATTGAATCAATAGGAGCAACAATTGTTTATCGTCTTTATCCGAGAGATCTATCAACGACTTCGCGTGCTGGGTGTAGTGCGGACGTCACGAGAATTTTCAACTCTGATACTCGGCCAAGGGCCGAACTACTACCGGCATTGTTGTCGACTGGATCGCCGTGATGCCGTGCCCCGGTGGGTCGCCGCGCGTGTGATCGCGTCGCTGAGGGACATCAGGGACGCCGTGGCCCCCGCCGCCGCATTTGAGATCGACGGCATCCTGGATGAAGCGAAGGGAGCCGATCGAGTGGCCCGGATGTACTATCGGCGCTGATCGTTATCGCAACAGCAGCCCTGGAACAGACCCTTTGGCGATCACACGGTACTGCGCATCGAGGGTTTCGCCCCTTCGCGTGTCGACGTAGCCGACGACGCACAGCTTGGCATCCAACACGCGGATACGCCCGAGCCCATCAACATCTTCCAAGTATCCGAGCGGGATGCGGCGATCGTCGAGTACGGGCCTGCGCGCCATAGCTGATCTCCTTGGGAAGGTTATGAGGTATCATCGACCGGTATCGTCTCAGTCGCTCGACCCCGCTGGGAATGTCTCGGCGGTTGGCCTGCGACCGGAGGCACGGTGAGATCCGGTCTTTTACGCCCCCCGGCGCCGTGCGATGCCGTCGAATGCAGCCTCGGCGGCGACGTAGCGTTCGTGCGCTGCCTGCCGCCGCTCCGGCGAATGTTTGTCAGGGTGCAGAGCAAGCCGATGCGCGCGCCGTGCCGCCTGAACGACGTAGTCGGGCGCATCCGCGTCAAGCCCCACGCGTCGGTAGATCGGATCATTGGTTGAGCCGGTCGGCCGCCGACGAATCTCGTCAAGCTCGCCTTCGAGTTCGTCGACCCGGGCGATGGCAATGCGCAAAGCCGCACAGGCTCCGGCCTCGATCTTGGCGGCTTCGCGCAGTTGCCTCTTCGCGGCCGTGAGGCGCCCCCGAAGATCGAGGGCAGCCGGTACGATCAGCATCACCAACACGACGATGAGCCAGCGCGTGATGGTCGGCGCCACGGCGAGTAGCCCGCCCAAGACGATAACGAAGACCACCTTCAATGTGATCGGGTGGATGTCCGCGACGAAATCCAACAAGTCGACGACGAAAGGTGTTGCGCGCGGTTCGAGCGCAGGCTCTTCGCTTCTCACCGGCCACCCGCCTCGGGCCTGTGCGCGTCGACGGGTGGAACTGAGACTCCACTTCGGCACTCACGAGCTTCGTGTGCCAAGCGGACGTTGGTGTCGGCGCCACCCAATTCGATGTTGGCGTCGACGACGCCGTCGACGTGGACTGCGTGAGTCCTCATCACGCGCGCTCCTCAACGTCGTCGAGGATGTCATCCTCCACAACGTCATTGTCTCGGCCCCAGGGGTAGACGCCGAGCCACGCTGCCATCGCAACGCGCGCCTTCGGTTTCACCGGAGTACGACCGCGAATAATCACTTCCGAAGCGCGCAGGTGATTGCGCAGCACCGCCATCCCAGCGTCTGGTCCAAGGCGGTAACCTGGGCGATCTATGCGATCGAGCATATAGCCTTGGGTCGTCCAGCGGAGCACGCCGAGCAACGTGTCAGCATCCGATGCCGACGGTCGGTACTCCACGTATGCGTGCCGTCCCGCCAACACCTCGCCGCACATGTTGCGAAGGTGCCGGTAGCGTCGCTCCACCGCCGCCAGTTCGGCTCCGGTGGTAAGCAGCCTGATGTCGGCGCCTCCACCGATCATCTGGGCGAGGCCGTCGAGGGCTGGCGCGCTGTCGAAGCGGCCTGCCCAGCGACGAACCCACAGCTTGATGTCTCGGTCGACTGGCCAAGCGTCGAGGCTCGCACGGAGAGCTTCGTCGGTTGCAGACGAGCAATAGCGTCGGAGGTAGGCGACGGCGCACGCGAGGGTCTCAGCGCTGTCGCGGCTGCGCACATGCTGCACAACAACCCGATGTATGAGAACCGGGTCGAGGACGGTCAGCGCCTGGATCTGACCGATGGTGATCGGGCCCGCAAGTTGGCCGAGCACGCGCACACGGGCCCGGTCGAAAGAATCGTCCGATCGAAAGAGCCGGACGATGTCAGCGTAAGTGTCTGGCGCCGGTAGCGGGTCGAAGCCGAGGCGGGCCAACGTCCCGGCGAGGCCGGGGGGCGTGAAGCCGCCAAGCACGGCACGAAGGGCCTTGCGCGGCCTCAGGGTGAGCAACGCGTGGCCGACAACGGACCGTGGGGCTCTCGCGGCGTCGACGTCGACGCCCGATTCGAGCAATGCTCCGTCGAGCCGGTCTGCAACGCCGTCGGCAGAATTCTCGTCGCGCAAGCTTGCGAGGATGAGGAAGGCGACTTGCCGTCGAGCGGCTCCCCAACGGCAGGAAGCCGCCAAGAACCCAGGCGTGAGTTCGTCGACAGCGAGAGCCTCTTCAAGGGCCCAACCACCGAAAGTTCGCGCAACGGGCTGGGTGCGAATGGCAGAGTTGGCCGACGGTAGCGATGGATCCAAAGGCCACTCACGGATGATTTGAGAAGGTATCAGACCATCCTCCGCCGAAACCCGAGTTGCGCAACAAATGCTGAGCACCGCAGGTGCGAAGCACGTACACCACATCGACTGGGTGATAGCGGGCGGTGAGAGCGGACCGGGCGCGCGCCCCGTCGACTCGGCTTGGGTGCGCGAAATCCGCGACACGCCCGTGGAGACGGGCGTCGCGTTCCATTTTAAACAGTGGGGTGGCCCGCAAAAGTCGCGCACGGGTCGGCTTCTCGACGGGCGGACCTGGGACGAGTACCCAGCCGCAGCCGCCTAGAGCAAGGTGCACCAGTCCGGCCCCGAAAAAGAGGATGAGCCGGTCACGCCCCTCGTTCGAACGGATCGGATCTACGCCGCCAGGGCTACCCCCTCGACGCCCCCCCTCGCGGGCCGAATGACGCCCTCCGAGTCGTCGACGTCGACGAAGAAGAAGTTCGCGTGCTCGCCCGACTGCGGGTGCTCGGGTATTTGCCCGGCGTTGATGCGGTGGGCGTTGACGACGATCCGATTCTCAGACGCCTGCTGGAACACCTCCGTCAGCCGCACCACCGGCACCGTGCCGGACGCAATCACGTCGTTCAGCACCTGCCTCTGCCCCACCGACAGCAACTGATCGACATCGCCCACCAGCAGCAGCCCCGCGTAATCGGGCACGGCCTTCATCAGCGCGCTCATCGGCGACACGTCGAGCATGCTCACCTCGTCCAAGACGAGCAAATCGCAGTCCAGAGGGGGTCCTCATTCCGCGAGAAGCCGCCGTGCTTAGGGTCGATCTCCAGCAGACGGTAAATGGCACAACACATTCACACAGGCGTTCCCACAGAGTTCCGATTCGTGGTAAATTATCCATTAGAATCAACCGGATAAGGCGTACAGAGCTGTGTCGAGTCCTCTTGGCCGCACCACATTGTTTCGGTTGCCCCGGATCTGCGGCAGCCCGGATGTGGTGCAAGACAGGGCGGTGCGCCGCCGATTGCGACACAACATCAGAGTAAGCCGATCCGCTCTGCGGAATCGCGGCCCGGTCCCGATCGACCGAAAGCTCGGGCGCCCTGGCGCTGCGGGAGGCGGAGAGCCATGCCCGGATCGCCGGCCGTGTTCGCGGGCTCGACGGAGCACTGGTACCGGTCCGCGTGGCCCTCGGCCTGATCGCGCCGCAACCCGGCCCTGCATTGACTTCGCAGTCGCACAGCCGCATATCGGCGCTGCAGCGTCAGCGGCCGTCATGGCCCGCTTGAGGGGGCTGCGTGACGGATCGGGCGCCTTCCCGGCGTGATCCGGCCCCCCTCTTCATAACGTGCATGCACCCGGGCCGCCCCATCACGCGGGCTGCCCCCTGCCAACGGACCGGCCCCAACACGGCATCGATCGCGTGCGACGCGAGGCGCCCGGCCGGCCCTGCTGCATCGGATACATCCTTGACCCAATTCACCGATTTCGGCCTCGCCCAGCCCGTGCTGCGGGCGCTCAGCGAGGCCGGCTACGTCGCGCCGACCCCGATCCAGGCCCAGGCGATCCCGCCCGCCATGGAAGGCCGCGACCTCTGCGGCATCGCCCAGACCGGCACCGGCAAGACCGCGGCCTTCGCGCTGCCGATCCTGCACCGCCTCTCGCTCTCGGACCGCCGCGCGCCGCGCCGCGGCTGCCGGGTGCTGGTGCTCTCGCCCACCCGCGAGCTCGCCAACCAGATCGCCGAATCCTTCTCGGATTACGGCCGTCACCTGTCCTTCACCAACACGGTGGTGTTCGGCGGCGTCACCATCAGCCGGCAGGAGCGCGCCCTGGCGCCGGGCGTCGACATCCTCGTCGCCACCCCCGGCCGGCTGATCGACCTGATCGAGCGTCGCTCACTGATCCTCGACGGCGTGGAGATCCTCGTCCTCGACGAAGCCGATCAGATGCTCGACCTCGGCTTCATCCACGCCCTCAAGCGCATCGTGAAGATGCTGCCCGAGAAGCGCCAGAGCCTGTTCTTCTCGGCGACCATGCCGAAGAATATCGCCGGCCTCGCGGCGCAGTATCTCACCGATCCGGTCCAGGTCGCGGTGACGCCCGTCGCCACCACGGCGGAGCGGGTCGACCAGCAGGTGATCTTCGTCCACACCGGCGCCAAGCAGGCGCTGCTCGGCCACATCCTGCGCGATCCGGCGATCGAACGCGTCCTGGTCTTCACCCGCACCAAGCACGGCGCCGACCGCGTCGTCCGCGGGCTCGACAAGGTCGGCATCGCGGCGGCGGCCATCCACGGCAACAAGAGCCAGCCGCAGCGCGAGCGGGCGCTGGCGTCCTTCAAGG
>NZ_BACT01000355.1:0-3403 GCF_000333255.1 Methylobacterium sp. B1
GGGCTGCGGGTGCTGCGCGCGGACCCCGGGGCCTGCGCGGCTCTGGACGCCGCCGCGATCGGGCGCCTCCTGGCGGCCCCGCACGACGCCGTGCGGACCTTCGCCTTCCAGATCGCCCAGGCGCGCCTCGCCGCCGGGATCGCCGATTCCGCCGACCTCGCCGCCCTGGTGGCGGCGCTGCTGGCCGCAGCCCTGCCGGAGGCGCGGGCGCTTGCCCTGCGGCGCCTCGAGGCCGGGGCGCCAGTCGTCTGGTCGGATCCGGACCTCGCCGCCGCGCTGCTCACGAGCCCGGAGCCGGATGTCCAGGCGGCGGTCCCGGGGCTCGCCCGGGCGCTGCCCCCAGGGCTCGCGGCGCCCCTGGTCTCGCGGCTGGTGGCGTGGCTGCGGGCGATGCCGCCGGAGCCCGACGCCGCCGCGACGGCCGCGATCCGGGGCCTGCGCGCCGCCCTGCCCCTCCTGTGGCCGGACCACGACCTGCCGGTGCAGCCCGAGACTGCCGCCGCCCTGATCGCGCACCCGGCCGCCGCCATCCGATCGGCCGGCCTCGCGCTCCTGGCGCAGTCCCCTGCCGGAGCCGACGGCCTGCCCCCGGAAAGCTGGGACGCGCTGATCGGCACGGGCTCCGAGGACATCCGGATTGCCGCCCTGGTCCTGCTGGCGCGTCTCGACGACGCGCGGCTCGGACCCTACGCCGAGCGGATCGTCGCCTTCGCCAGCGGGCCCGGCAGCGCCGTCCGGCAGGCCGCCCGGCCCCTGGTGGCGCGCCTCGCGGCGGCGGATCCGGGTCTCGCTCCCCGCCTCGCCCGGGAGCTGATCGGCAGCCTGTTTCGCGCGGCCCCCGACGACGCCTACGCCGCCGACGTCGTGGCCCTGCTGCGCGAGGCCCTGCCGGGGGAATGCGCCGCCCTCGACGACGGCACCCTGTGGCGCCTGCTGCAGGCCCGCGCCGACGGCGCCCGCCGCCTCGGCGCCGCCCTCCTGCCCGACCGGCGCCCCGCGGCCTTCAGCGTCCGCCAGATCGCCCGGCTCGGCGGCCACCCGTACCGGGCGGTGCGGGACTGGGCGATGGCGGCCTTCGCGGCCGACCCGGCCCGGTTCCAGGCCGCGGCGGCCGAGGCCGTGCTCCTCGTGGAGAGCGACTGGCCCGACACCCTCGCCTTCGCCCGCAGCTTTTTTGAAACGTGGCCGGAGGCTGCCTGGACGCCCGGGGCGCTCGCCGTGGTCACCGACAGCGTCAAGCCGGAGGTTCTGGCCTTCGCCCGCCATCTCCTGCGCAGCCGGCTCCGGCCCGAGGATGCGGAGGGGCAGGTGCTGCGCCTGCTGGAGCACCCCGCTCCGTCCATGCATCTCCTGCTCACCGAACTCCTGACCGAGCAGGCCGTGGCGAGCGAGGCGGCCTTCGCGCGGCTGATCCCCCTCGCCCGCACCGTGATGCTGCAGGTGCTGCGGGGCCGGGTCGCCAAGGACCGGATGGCCGCCTTCCTCCGGGCCGAGGCCCTGCGCAGCCGCGCCCGCGCCGAGGCGCTGCTGCCGCTCTTCGCCGATCTCACTCTGAGCGGCACGGCCCGGGACCGCAGCGCCGCGATCCTGGCGCTGCGCGACATCGCCGAGGCCCATCCCGGCCTCGCCGTGCCTCTCGTCCGGCGGCCGCCAGAGGTGCGGGGGCCCATCTCTCCCTCGGCACCCGTCTCGGAAGGGGCTCGATGAACTTCGTCCATCGCTACCTCGGCGAGAGCCGGGCCGTCTCGGATGCGGACGCGACCCGGCTCGGCTTCGTCCCCGACACGTTGCGCGAGCCGACCTACTTCGCCGGGACGGTGGCGCGACACCTGCCGTTCCGCGAGGCGATCTCGGCCCTGCACCACGTCGTCGTGTCGGACCTGCGCTTCAAGCCGAAGGACCGCACCGCCTATTTCGCGTGGCTCCAGGCCCACGAGCAGGAACTCCTGGCCGAGGCCCTCGCCGAGAAGGACAGCCTGCGCGCCGAGATCGAGGCGCTGCGCGCCGAACACCGGGACATCGCGGCCCGTTCCGACGCGGTGATGCGGCCGTTCTACGACGCGCGGAAGCGGTACTTCGACTACCTCTACCGGGAGAATTTCGACGCCTGGATCGTCCTCGACCCGGTCATCACCGTCCATCCGGACGAGGTCTTCTTCGAAGCGTTCAGCCTCGACGAATCGAGCTACGGGCGCCTGTCCTGCGACCACGACACCTTCGCGCGGATCGGCGACATGGCCTGCGGCACGACCAACATCGACTACAGCCACGCCCTCTACGACGAGTTCCAGAAGATCCGCAGCTACCGCGATACCGAGCTGGCGATCGACCCGACCGGCTTCGCGGTCCAGACCTCCGGCGAGGCCGCCTATCGCGAGGACAAGATCGAGCTGCCGGATTCCTGGATGCGGGGCTTCCTGCAGGTGTCGAGCGCCATGGCGCAGCCCGCCCACGTGGTGGACCTGCACCCGGTCGACATGCACGCGATCCTGACCCGCCTCGCCGCGCGCCGGGAGCGCCACGGCCCGCGCGCCCTGCGGTTCCTGCTCGAGCCCGGCCGGCCGGTCAGCGTGCTGATCGAGCCCTGGAACGAGCGGCTGACCTTCCGGCGCTCGATCTACCGCGGCGGCGAGGCCCGCGGAGATCCGCCTGTGGGGCCGGCGGCGCCTAGCCATCCTGGCCCGGACCCTGCCGCTTCGCCCGGTCGGTGCGGCTGCACCTCCTCGGCACCGGCCTGCCGAGCTTCGCGGTGGTGGATTTCGGCGGCCTGCGCTTCACCCTCGGCCTGTCGGGCTGGACCGCCAACGACTGGTCCCGGGCCGGGCAGTTCGACCTGCTCGCCCCCCGGGGGGAGGTCGAGGCCGACACCGCCGCCCGCGTCTTCGCGGCGCTCCGGCGCCACCACGCCGCCGGGACCAGGCAACTCGCCGCCGAGACCGGCCTCGACCGGTCGACCGTGGAGGCGGCGCTCGGCGGCTACGTGCAGGCGGGCCGCGCCATGTTCGACCTCGACAAGCGGGTCTACCGCCTGCGGGAGCTGACCCGGGAGCCACTGGCGCCGGGTGCCCTGCGCTTCGCCTCCGAGCAGGAGGCCAAGGCCGACCGGTTCCTGGCGGCCGGGCTCGTCACCCTCGGGCCCGTCGAGCAGGCGGGGGACCGGCGGCGCCTGAGCGGGACCGTGCTGGATGACGGCCGGAGCCTGACGCCCGCGGTGGAGCTCGATTCCGACGACCGCATGGTCGGCGGCTCCTGCCAGTGCGGCTTCTACACCCACAACCGGCTCACCCGCGGCCCCTGCGCGCACATGCTGGCCGTGCGCCGCTTCTTCCACGCCCAGGTCGAGGGCAAGCCGGCGCGATGGCAGGCGTGAGGCAGACCCGATTGATGCGGCCGCAAGCCTGGC
>NZ_BACT01000354.1:0-7487 GCF_000333255.1 Methylobacterium sp. B1
GCGGCCTGCGCCTGGGGGTTCATCCTGGCCGAGGACTGGCCCGCCCCGGCACCCGCTCAAGCCCCGAGCGGTGCTCGAAGCCGCCGCTTCCGCGGGGATCGACGTGACGGCCGATACCGCCTACGTGCCGCTGCTCGCCGATGCGCCGCCGGACGCGGTCGCGCCCTGCGGGACCAAGCGCAGCTACCATTTCTACTTCGTCTACTGCGCCGTCGACGCGGGGGAGGCGGCCGCGACCCTGCTGGCGGTCGCTCGCGCCGCCGGGCAGCCGGCGCTGCCGTCCCTCGACTGGCTGCTGCACTACGCCACCGACGACCAGCGCCGGACGGTCGCCCTGGCGATCCTGTCGACGGGGGAGGCCGGCGCGCTGCCGGCCCTGCTGCCCCATCTCCACGAGAAGCCCGTCGCGGCGGCCCTCGACGCGGCACTGGAGGCCGATCCCGCCGCGATCCTGCCCCGCTGCCTCGCCGCCCTCGCGGGCGGCCGATCGGAGCCGGCCCTGCGCGCCCGGGTGAACCGGGCGCTCGATATCCACGGCCTCGACCGGGTCCGCGGCTGGCTCGCGGCGTCAGGCGGGCGTGGAGGGGGGATCCTTGAAGCCCTGGCGGAGGCCCGCGCCGTGCCCCTCGCGGAGCCCGCCGCCTGGCCGCGGGTGCTGCGTGACCCGCCCTGGCGGGCCAAGGCCCGGACCCGGGACGACCTCGTCCTCGCCCTCACGCCGCTGCCGACGCCGTTCGCGCATGCGGTGCCGGAGGTGGCGCCGAGCTACTGGCGGGAGCGGAATGCCGTGACCCTCAATGGCCTGGAGGCCCTGCCGGCCTTCGTCACGGCCGCCGAGCTGGCCCATCCGACGCAGGGCTGGAGCCGGATCCCGCCCCCGCTCTCCGAGCCGCCGCGCGACGACCCGCCGGCCCTGATCGCCTGGGTCGCCGCCCGCGTCGCCCAGATCGACGAGGCCTGCCGCTACTGGGCGAACTCGCCCTATCGCCAACTGGTCGGCAGCCTGGAGCGGCAGCCCGAGCCCCTGGCGCTCGCCCTCTGGGCCCAGTCGCGCGTCGTTGCGGGATGCTTCCACGTCTCGCAATGGCCGGAGATCGTGTGGGCGATGCTGTCGCGGTTCGGCGAGCGGGCGATGCCGGGCCTCGTCGGGCTGGTCGAGGCCGATCCGGTTGGGCTCCTGCCGGCGGTCCTGGCGGTGGACGATGGCCGTCTCGCCGTGCCCGCCGCCCGCGCCCTCACGAAGCTCAAGAAGGCCCGCGAGCCGGCGCTGGCCTGGCTGCGCCGCCATCCCGAGACCGCCCTCATCCGCCTGCTGCCCGACGCCGTGGGCCGGCCCGGGGCGCTGCGCGACGCCGGCGAGCACGCCCTGCGCGTGCTGGCGCAGGACCGGGCGGACGGCCGCGCCATCATCACTTCCGTGGCCGCGCGCTACGCGGACCAGGCACCGGACGTGACGGAGGCGGTCGCGCAGGTGCTCGACCGCGATCCCCTCGCCCGCGTCCCCGCCAAGGTCGGCAAGCCGCCCGCCTGGGTCGTGCCGTCCATGCTGACCCGCCCGCGTCTGCGGGACGGGACCGCCCTGCCGGACGCGGCGATCCTGACCCTCTGCGAGATGCTGTCCTTCACCAACCCGGACGCCGTCTATGCCGGCGTGCCGATGGTCCGCGAGGCCTGCACCGAGGCGAGCCTCGCGGCCTTCGCGTGGGACCTGTTCTCCGCCTGGATCGCCGCCGGGACGCCCTCGAAGGACGGCTGGGCCCTGCGCGCGCTGGGCTGGTTCGGCACCGACGCCACGGCCCGCGACCTGACCCGCCTGATCCGCCGCTGGCCCGGCGAGGCCGCCCACGCCCGCGCGGTCACCGGACTCGACGTGCTGGTCGATATCGGCACCGACGTCGCGCTGATGAACCTAAACGGCATCGCCGAGAAGCTGAAGTTCAAGGGGCTCCAGGAGAAGGCCCGGCAGAAGATCGCCCAGCTCGCCGAGGCCCGCGGCCTCACCCCCGAGGAGCTGGCCGACCGGCTCGCCCCCGACCTCGACCTCGACGAGCGCGGCGGCCTCGACCTCGATTTCGGCCCCCGCGGCTTCCGGGTCGGGTTCGACGAGACCCTGAAGCCCTGGGTCCGGGACGCCGCCGGCCAGAGGCTCAAGGACCTGCCCAAGCCCGCCAAGGCCGACGATGCCGGCAAGGCCGCGGCGGCGGTGGCCCGCTGGGGTGCCCTGAAGAAGGACGCGCGGGCCGTGGCGAGCCTGCAGGTGGCCCGCCTGGAGGCGATGCTCGCCGGCGCCCGCCGGGTCCAGCCGACGGTGTTCGGCCCCTGCTTCGCCGCCCACCCGCTCGTGCGCCACCTCGCCCAGCGCCTCGTCTGGGCCACCTTCGCGGATGCCGACCCGCGGACCGGCCCGGGCCTGACCTTCCGGGTGGCCGAGGACCTGACCTTCACGGATGCCGACGACGCGCCGCTCGACCTCGACCTGACCGGGGCGGCCCCGGGCCTGATCGGCCTCGTCCATCCCCTGCAACTCGACCCCGGGGCCCTGGCCGCCTGGGGGGCGCTGTTCGGCGACTACGAGATCGTCCAGCCCTTCCCGCAGCTCGCCCGCGAGACCTACGCCTTCACGGAGGCCGAGGCGGCCGCATCGACCACGAGCCGCTTCGCCGGGACCGTGGTGGAGGCCAACCGCCTGCGCGGCATGGCCGCGAAGGGCTGGCCCCTCGGGTCACCGCAGGATGGCGGTGTGGTCTGGTGGATCGAGCGCACCGTCACCTTCCCGGGGGGCGCCGCCGGCCAGGCCTCGCTGATCTTCTCGGAGGGCCTGTTCACCGGCGCGGTGGAGTTCGAGGACCGGGAGCAGACCCTCGGCGACCTGACCCTCGGCTCGCCCTGGAGCAACCGGACGGAGCCGGGCCAGCGGACCTTCGGCGCGCTCGCGCCGGTGACGGCGAGCGAGCTCCTGCGCGGACCGAGCCTCCTCGCCGGGACGCGGCTGCGGTGAGCCTCGACCCCGTCACGCGCTGGCGGCTCATCCTGGGCGAGGCGGCGGAGTCCGCCTGCGCGGGGGCCGGCTGCGCCCTGTCGGGGGAGGCCGCCGCCATGGATCAGGCCCTCGACTGGCTCTACGGCCGCGACGCCGAGGGGACGGCGCGGGGGGAGCGGCGCCAGGGCGGCCGCGAGGGCTCGACCCTGACGGTGCCGGGCTGGATCAACGCGGTCCACACGCTCTTCCCCCGCGAGACCATCGAGCGGCTGGAGCGCGACGCGATCGAGCTCTACGCCATCGACGACGTGGTCACGAACCCCGAGGTGCTGGCCCGGGTCGCGCCGAACGAGACGCTGCTGAAGGCGGTCCTGCGCACCAAGCACCTGATGGCGCCCGACGTGCTGGTGATGGCCCGCAAGCTCGTCCAGGAGGTGGTGCGGCAGCTGATGGAGCGGCTGGCGCGCGACCTCGCGGTGGCGTTCTCGGGGGTGCTCGACCGGCGTCGGCACACGCGCCTGCCCGGCGCCCGCGACCTCGACCTGAACCGGACGATCCGCGACAACCTGCGCCACTACGATCCCGAGAGCCGGCGGATCACCGTCGAGCGGCTGCACTTCTTCGCTCGGAACCGGCGGCAGATGCGGCCCTGGCAGGTGATCCTGCTCGTCGACCAGAGCGGGTCGATGCTCGATTCGGTGATCCACGCCTCCGTGATGGCCGCCTGCCTGTGGAAGCTCCCCGGCATCCGCACCCATCTCGTCGCCTTCGACACGGCGGTGGTGGACCTGACCCGCGATTGCGACGACGCCTGCGAGCTGCTCATGAAGGTCCAGCTCGGCGGCGGCACCGATATCGGCGGGGCCCTGCGCTACGCGGCCGGCCTGATCACCGCGCCGGAGCGGGCGATCGTGGTCTTGGTCTCCGACTTCTACGAGGGCGCGAGCGAGGCCGCCCTGGTCGCTCAGGTGCGGGCGCTCTCCGGCCAGCGCACCCGCGTGCTCGGGCTCGCGGCCCTCGATTCGGCGGCCCGGCCCGCCTACGACCGGGCGATGGCCCAGCGGCTCGTGGCGGCCGGTGCCGAGATCGCCGCGATGACGCCCGGCGAACTCGCCGGCTGGCTCGCCGCCGCGATCCGGAGCTGAGCCGCGGCGATGGCCCGCCCCGACCTCCGCGCCCTCACGGATGACGGCCTCGTCCAGCTCGCCAATGCCGGCCTGGTGAAGCGCGCGCTGCGCGAGGTGGCCGCCGGCCAGGGGCCCGCCCTCGCGGAGGCCGAGGACGGCACCGTCGAGGCGCGCTTCGCCGACGGCACGGTCACGCGGCTCGGCCCCGGCCGGCCCCCGGGCGAGGCCAGCTGCACCTGCCCGGCGAGCGGGATGTGCCGCCACCGGGTCGCCCTCGTCGTCGCCTACCGGGCCGCGGCGGTCGCGGATGGACCGGCGCAGCCAGCCGCACCCGCGGCGGTCGCCTGGGATCCCGGCAGCCTCGACGGCGCCGCCTTCGAGGCGGGGCTCGGCGGCGCGGCGGCGGCGGAGCTGCGGCGCCTCCTGGCGGGTGGGATCACGGTCGGGCTGGAGCGCGGCGCCGTCCCGGCCGCGCGGCTCCCGACCGCGACGGTGCGCTTCCTCGTGCCCGACGCGGTCGGCTACGCCCGCTGCGACTGCGCGGCGGGGGGCGGCTGCGCCCACGTCGCCCTGGCGATCCGCGCCTTCCGGGCGGCCGGGGGCGCCGCCGAGATTCGCCTGGGCGGGGCGGCGCCGGCCGGAGCGGAGGCGGGGCCGGCGGAGGAGGGCCTCGCGGAGGCCGCCGACCGGGTGGTCGCCGGCCTGCTGGAGGCCGGGGTGGTATCCGGTCCGGAAGCCCACGACGCCGCCCTCGTCCGGCTGCGGCGGGCGGCCGAGAGGCGGGGCGCCACGCAGATCCTGCTGGCCGAGGCGGACCTGGCCGGGCAACTCGCGGCCTATGCCGGGCGTCACGCCGCCTACGACGCGGCCGTGGTCCTGGCGCTCGCCACGGAACTCCTCGGCCGCGTCCGGGGCGGGGAGTCCGCCCTCGGCGTCGGCCAGCCCTACGAGACCGCCATGGGCAGGACGCGCCTGGTTTCCCTGGGCGCCCGGCTCCTCGCCCGCGGCCGGGGGGCCACCGCTCGGGTGGCCCTGGCCGACACCGATACCGGCGCGCTCCTGGCCCTGGAGCGCGATTTCGCGCCGGGCGAGGCCGAGGTGGATTTCGTCGGCAGCCTGCCCGGGCGGCTCCTGGGATCGGGCCTGTCCGTCTCGGGCACCGGCCAGGGCCAGATCCTGACCAGCGTCGCCCGGCGCCGGGCGGACGGGCTCCTCGCCCTCGGCCGGGGCGCGCAGGGCCGCACGGCCCTGCTGCCGCGGGACGCCCGCGTGACCGTGCCGGCCCCCCTGGCGGCGCGGGACGTCCCGTCGATCCTGCGCCGTCTGGCCGAGCGGCCGCCGGCCTTCCTGCGGCCGCGCGACCGGCTGGAGGCCTTCCACGTCTTCCCCGTCGACGCGGTCCTGGGACAGGCCTGGGCACCGGGCGCCCAGACGTGGCAGGCCGCCGTCGAACTGCCGGAGGCGGGCGGCACGCTGCATCTCGCCCGCGCCTACGACCCCGCCGCGCCGCACGCCCTGGACGCCCTCGCGGGCGCCTGCTCGGGGCGCTGGGGACCGGTGCGGCAGGTCGCCGGCCCGGTGCGGATCGCCGACGGGGCCCTGGTCTGCGATCCCTGGTCGGTGTCGGTCGACCGGCTCGTCGTGCCCGACCTCGCCGCCCCGGACGGCGCCGGCCACCCGATCCCGCCGGCACCGGACCTCGGGCCGGCCACGCTCCTCGACGAGGCGGCGGCACTCCTGGCGAACGCCCTCCATGCCGGGCGGCGGGCCTTCGCGGCGAACGCCCGCGCCGGCGGGGCCGACCTCGTGGCGCGCCTCGCGGCGGCGGGGCATCCCGCCACCGCCGCGCGGCTCTCGGCCTTCCTCGCCGCCGCCCTGGCCCCCCCGGGCGCGGAGCCCGATCCCTTCGCCCGGGCTGCCCTCTGGGTCGCCGCCATGCGGGATGATCCCGGGCCGGCGGAGGGCTGATCACGGAATCGTGGGGACGCGGTTGCCCCATCCGGCGCCCTGGGGCAGCTTGCCGCGGTTTCGGGCGCCGTGATTCGCCGGCCGTCCCGTCCCGATCGTTGCGTGAGGAGCCCGAATGCGCGGATCCGTCGATCGTCGCCCAGGCCTGGGCCATCCCGTTCGTCCGGCGCGCGGCCCGCACGCCCACGCGGTGGCATGAGGGTCGTCCGCGCGGCGCGCCTCCACCTGCGGGACGCCACCTCCGACAAGGTCTACGACGTCGATCTGATCGAGAACGAGGCTCTCGGGACGCCCGAGCGCTACTTCGTCAACACACGCTACGGCCGGCGCGGCGCGACCCTGCGCGAGGGCTCCAAGACACCCCAGCCCCTCACCGCCGAGGCGGCGGCCCGGGTGTTCGACAGCGTGATCGTCGCGAAGATCAACGGCGGCTACCGGCGGATCGACGGCCCGGAGCCCTCCGCCGCGTCGGAGCCGTCGGCCGACGGGCGCGCGGCCGTGCTGCGGGCGCGGCTCTCCGCCTGCCTGCACCAGCGCTGGCCCGAGCGGGAGCGCGACCGCCTGCTCTGGCGCATCGGCGAGCTGCGGCTGGCCGCGGCGGCCCCGGACCTGATCGCCCTAGCGCGGGCCCTCGGTCCGGCGCAGGCGAGCTACGCTCTGGTCTGGGCGCTCGCCCGGGCGGCCGGCGCGGAGGCGGGCCCGATCCTGGACGCGATCGCCGCCGACGCCCCCGGAAGCGTCGTCCGGGACCTCGCCCGCTTCGCCCTGGCCGCCCCGCTCACCGGAGCGTATCGCCCGCCGGAGGCCGAGCCGGACCTGCCCGGCATGGTCGCCCGGCCGGCCGAGGCGGGCGACGTCGACGGCCTGTGCGGGGCGCTGGACGGCCTCGCCCGGCATGATCCCGGCCGGGTCGGGCCGGCCCTGGTGGCGCTGGGCCGGCTTGCCCAGGGGCGGCCCGCGCTGCACGCGACGCTCTGCGCCGCCCTCCTCCGGCTGCCGGCGCGGCCACCCTACCTGATCGGCCTGCGGCGCCTGTTCAAGCACGCCGAGATGGCCGACGATGCCGCCCTGTTCGGCGCCGCCGCCCAGCGCTTCGAGACCGCGCAGGCGATGTACCAGGCCGGCCGGAGCCACGCCTACGTCCCCGACCTCCGGCGCTACGTCGCGGTGGACGCGGCGCGCCACGGCCCGGAGGCGCGGCTCGGCCTGTCCACGGCCACCCGCGCCTACATGAAGCGGCGGATCTGGCGCGCCCTGCGCAAGCGCGGCGCCGTCGGGGACCCGGGCCTTCACCGCGCTGGCGACGGGCTTCCTGCTGGCCCTCGGGCCGGAGGATCTCGACCCCCGACCCGCTGGACCGCCTTGTGGGCGCAAGCCGGGACGGGACCTGGGGGCCGGGGGCGCGGGCCCGG
>NZ_BACT01000353.1:0-2153 GCF_000333255.1 Methylobacterium sp. B1
GCGCTGCGGCTCCCTGCCCGAGACCCTCGGGCCCGCCGGCCATGGACGTCGATGCCGCGGACGCGACCCTGCGTTTCCTAGCCGCCGAGCCAGCGGGGCGCGCCGCCCTAGACGCAGCCGTCGCGGCATATGCGGAGCGGGATCCCGGCGTGACCGAGGCGGTGGCCGCCGGGGTCGACAGCGACCCGCTGGAGCAGGTGCCGGCCAAGCCGCCGAAGCTCCCCGACTGGGTGGTCCCCGCCGCCCTGCCCCGCCCGGTCCTGCGGAGCGGCGGCGCCCTGCCCGACGCCGCCGTCACCGCCCTGTGCGAGATGCTCGCCTTCTCGGACCCGCTGACGCCCTACGCGGGCGTCGCGCAGGTCCGCGCCGCCTGCACGCCGGAGAGCCTCGACGCCTTCGCGGTCGCGCTGTTCCAGTCCTGGATCGCCGCCGGCGCCAAGGCGACGGGGGAATGGGCCCTGCAGGCGCTGGCCCTGATCGGCGGCGACCACGCCGCCCGCGACCTCACCCGTCAGATCCGCGCCTGGGGGCAGGCCGGCCTGAAGCCCCGCGGCCGGGCCGGCATCGCCGTGCTCGCCGGGATCGGCACCGACGTGGCGGTGATGAACCTCAGCGCCATCGCCGAGAAGAGCCCGCTGCTGCAACTGCGCGAGGCTGCCCGCGCCGCCATCGTCGACGCCGCCGAGGCGCGCGGCCTCGACGAGGTCGACCTCGCCGACCGGCTCTCCCCCGATCTCGGCCTTGACGCCCGGGGCGGGCTCGACCTGTCCTTCGGGGAGCGCCGGTTCCGGGTCGGCTTCGACGAGACGCTGAAGCCCGTCCTGCGCGACGCCGAGGGCCGGCGGCTCGCCGCCCTGCCCCGCCCGACCAAGGCGGACGATCCCGAATCCGCCAACGCGGCGTCCCGGCACTGGGCGGCCCTGCGCAAGGACGCGGAAGCCGCCGCCGGCCTGCAGGTCACCCGGCTCGAGGCCATGCTGGCGTCCCAGCGCCGCGTCGCCCCCGGGGTGTTCTGGCCGTTCTTCGCCGCCCACCCGCTGATCCGCCACCTCGCCGGGCGCCTCGTCTGGGGGCTCTATCCGGACGGTGCGCCCGCGACGCCGCCGGGGCACGTCTTCCGCCTCGCGGAGGATCTCTCGCCGACCGACGCCGCGGACGACGCCCTCGCCCTCGACGTCGCGGCGGCCGAGGGCGTGGTCGGCCTCGTCCATCCCCTGCACCTCGACCCGGAAGCGCTGGCGGCCTGGAGCGGCTTGTTCGCCGATTACGAGATCGCCCAGCCCTTCCCGCAACTCGCCCGCGAGACCTTCGCGTTCACCGAGGCCGAGCGGGGCGGCGCCGAGACCCTGCGCTTCGACGGAATCCGGGTGGGCGGCCGCCGCCTGCGCGGCCTGCGGCCCCAGGGCTGGTCGACCGACACCGGTGGCGAGCACGTCCATGCGGTGCAGCGGCCGGTCGCGCTGCCCGACGGAACCCGCCTCGTCGCGGTCCTGCGCTTCGAGGACGGGTTCTGGCACCGGCCCGGCCCGGAGGGCGACGGGATCCAGACGCTGCGGACCCTGACCCTGTCCGACACCGGCTGGCGCGCCGCGGCGACCCACCGGTTCGGCGACCTCGATCCGGTGACCGCCAGCGAGGTCCTGCGCACGCCGAGCCTGCTCGCCGCCGCCGGCGACGCGTGAGAGGGAGACAGCCCATGGAACGCTACGAGCTGGTCGAGGGCAGCGCGGCCAAGTTCTGGGAGGTCGGCGTCTCCGGCCCGACGCTCACCGTCCGCTTCGGGCGCCTCGGCACCCAGGGCCAGAGCAAGGACAAGACCTGCGCCGACGCGGCCGCGGCCGTGAAGGAGAAGGACAAGCTCGTCCGCGAGAAGACCGCCAAGGGCTACGTCCGCGCCGACGGATCGGCGCCCGCCCCGGCCGCGGCGTCCGCCCCGGCACCGACCGCCGCCGCCAGGAAGCCCGCCCCGGCGCAGGCGTCCGGGCCGGCCGGCGAGACGGTTGTCGAGCCAGCCGCGGAGCGGGCCGCGGAGCCGGCCGCCCCGCCGCCCGCCGAGCCCCCGCCGGCTGGCCCGGCGGAGCCCGTCCCGCCCCCGCCCCGGCCGCGGTCTTCGAGGGCGTGCCGCTTCCGACCCGCCTGCGCCCCGGTCCGCG
>NZ_BACT01000352.1:0-16962 GCF_000333255.1 Methylobacterium sp. B1
CGAAGATCAGGCTGCCGTTGCCCAGGCCGAACCAGATCAGCGCCAGGGGCAGCAGCGCGATGGCCGGCAGCGGGTTGAACATCGACGTCAGGGTCTCGAGCAGATCGGTCCCGATCCGCGACGCGATGGCGAGGCCCGTGAGCACGGTCGCCAGGGCGATGCCGGCGGCGTAGCCCATGAGCAGCACCTTGAGCGACGACCAGGCGCGGGCCGGCAGCGTGCCGTCCGCGATACCCCGAAAGAAGGCCTCCACGGTGGCCGAGAAGGTCGGGAACAGCAGGTCGTTGTCGAGGTAGCGCCCGTAGGCCTCCCAGATCCCGGCCAGGAGGACGAGGATCACGATCTTGCGCAGCCAGGCCTGGTTGTAGAGCCGCTCGGCGAGCGACAGGGGCTTCTCCACCACCGTGGCGCCATGGGCGTGGCCGGTCTCGCGCACGATCTCGGGGCGGCCGGATTCCACGGGCGTCAGGCGCGGCGCGACGCCGGTCAGCGGGGCGCCGGTCAGGGCTTGCGCGCTAGACATTCTCGGCCTCCTCGATCTCTTCCGAGAACAGCATGTGCTGGATCCGGCTCTCCAGCTGCAGCGCCGCCTCCGGGGATTCGGCGCTGTTGAGTTCGGCCTTCACCTCGCCGGGATGGGGCGAGAGCAGCAGGATGCGGGAGCCGACCTTGATCGCCTCGGGGATCGAGTGGGTGACGAACAGCACGGTGAAGCGCGTGCCCTCCCACAGCATCAGCAGCTCGTCCTGCATGCGCCGCCGGGTGAGCGCGTCGAGCGCCGCGAAGGGCTCGTCCATCAGCAGGATGTCGGGCTCCATGGCCATGCCGCGGGCGATGGCGACGCGCTGCTTCATCCCGCCCGACAGGGTGTGGGGATAGCTGTCGGCGAACTTCGTGAGGTTGACCTTGTCGATGTAGAGGTTGGCCCGGTCCAGGGCCTCCCGGCCCTTGAGCCGGCCCGAGGCTTCCAGCGCGAAGACCACGTTCTGCCGCACGGTCTTCCAGGGCAGGAGCTGGTCGAATTCCTGGAACACCATCATCCGGTCGGGGCCGGGCTCGGTGACCGGGCGACCCTTCAGGCGGATCTCGCCCTCGGTGGGGGCCATGTAGCCGCCCACCGCCTTGAGCAGGGTCGACTTCCCGCAGCCGGAGGGCCCGAGCAGGACGAACCGGTCCCCGGGCCAGACCCGGAAGCTCACCCGGTAGGTGGCGGTGACGAGATGCTCGGGCGTCTTGTAGCGGAGTGTGACGCCGTCGACCTCCAGCAGAGGCTGACCCGTGTCCATCCATCCTCCCTGGCGCCGCAGCTTCGACCGCGTGTCGCAGAGGGCCGGCGATGGCCCGCCCCTCACGGGAAAGTGTATCGGGCCGCCGAAGAGGCTGTAAAGGTCGATATTCTGTATGCGATCGGACCGAGGACCTGTGGGTCCGGTCCCGGCGCGGTCAGGCCGGATGCCACCACCGGCCCTTCAGCACCACGCCCTCGGCGGTGATCCGCTGGACGCCGGTCATGGTCTCCCCCCGCGTGTCGACATAGTCGAAGGCCCCGTCCCGCACCGCCAGCACGGTGGCGTCGCCCAGCGCCCCGACCTTCAGGGTCCCGTATTCCATGCGCTTCAGCGCCACGGCGGCGTTCACCGTGGAGGCGGCGATGACGTCGGTGAGGCTCATGCCGAGGCAGAGCATCTTCGACATGGTGGTGACCTGGTCGAAGGCCGGCCCCTCGATGCAGAGCTGGTGCACGTCCGACGAGATCGTGTCCGGCAGGAAGCCCCCCGCCAGCATGGCCCGCGCCGTCCGGAAGGCGAAGGAGCCCTTGCCGTGGCCGATGTCGAACAGCACCCCCCGCGCCCGGGCCTCGCGCAGCGCCGGCTTCACGGCCCCCTGCGCGGTCACGGGCGAGTTCGGGAAGGGCCGGAAGGCGTGGGTCAGCACGTCGCCGGGGCGGAGCATGGCGAGCACGGCCTCGTAGCTCGGCGGCGGCTCGTCGATATGGGCCATCAGCGGCAGGCCGGTCTCCTCGGCGACCTGCAGGGCGATGTCCAGCGGCGCGGTGCCCTGGTCGCCGGAGGCGTGGCGCCCGACCCGGACCTTGATGCCCACGATCACGTCCCGGTTGGCTTCGGCGACCTCCACGGCCTCCCGGGGCGCCATCAGCCGCGGATCCTCGCTCTCGCCGACCATGATGGTCTTCGAGAAGCCGAAGATGCCCGCGAAGGAGACGTGCAGGTAGGCGAGGATCCGCGCCTGCGACCGCTCGATCACGTGGCTGCGGAAGCCCGCGAAGTTGCCGGGTCCCGCGCTGCCGGTATCCACCGAGGTGGTCACCCCGGAGGTGCGGCAGAATTCGTCGGCGTCGATGCCCAGCGACGTGCCGCCCCAATAGACGTGGGTGTGCAGGTCGATCAGGCCCGGCGTGACGATGGCGCCTTCCATGTCGCGGACCTGCGTGCCCGGGCCGGCCGGCAGGTCGCGGCCGAAGCCCGAGACCCGTCCGTCCGCGAAGGCGACGTCGCAGATCCCGTCGTGGTTCTGCGACGGGTCGATGACCCGCGCGCCCTTCAGGATGAGGTCGTGCTGCACGGTTGTCTCCAAAAGCCGTCTGCAGGGATCCGATCCGTCATCGCGCGCGCAGCGAAGCGACCCAGGGATCCGCCACGCTCGGGGATCGCGCGCCGCACCGGGTTGCTTCGCTGCGCTCGCAAAGACGGCTCCGTCAGGCCGCCCGGGCCGGCGCGGCCGCGTCGTTGAGGTGGCAGGCGGCGAAATGGCCGGTGCCCACCGCGTCGAGGCCGGGCACCTCGGTCCGGCAGCGGTCGAAGGCGTGCGGGCAGCGGGTGTGGAAGCGGCAGCCGGAGGGCGGGTTGATCGGGCTCGGCACGTCGCCCTTGAGCACGATGCGGGTGCGCCCGGCCCCGGGCTCGGGGATCGGCACCGCCGAGAGCAGGGCCTGCGTGTAGGGGTGCTTCGGGGCCAGGAACAGATCGCGGCGGGGCCCGATCTCGACGATCTTGCCGAGATACATCACCGCCACCCGGTGGGTCATGTGCTCGACGATGGCGAGGTCGTGGGAGATGAACAGCATGGCGAGGTCGAGCTCGCGCTGAAGATCCCGCAGCAGGTTGACGATCTGCGCCTTCACGGAGACGTCGAGCGCCGAGACCGCCTCGTCGCAGATGATCAGGTCCGGCTCGGCGGCGAGCGCCCGGGCGATGCCGATACGCTGGCGCTGGCCCCCCGAGAACTCGTGTGGGAACCGGCCCAGCGCCTCGCGGGGCAGGCCGACCCGCTCCATCAGGCTGGCGAGCTTCGCCTCGAGGTCGGCGGCGTTGCGGGCGAGGCCGAAATTGCGGATCGGCTCGGCCAGGATCGCCCGCACCCGCATCCGCGGGTTGAGGGACGAGAACGGGTCCTGGAACACCATCTGGATGTGGCGCCGCAGGGGCCGGAGCGCTCCGGCCGAGAGGTCGTCGATGCGCCGCCCGTCGAGCACCACCTGTCCGGCGGTGGGCGCGTAGAGACGCATCAGCGCCTTGGCGACGGTGGACTTGCCGCAACCGGATTCGCCGACGAGCGACAGGGTCTCGCCCCGGGCGACCGTGAAGGACAGGCCGTCCACGGCCTTCAGCACGCGGGTCGACCGGCCGAACAGGCCGCCGCCGAGGGAAAAGTGCTTCTTGAGGTCGTTGACCTCCAGCAGGGTGCGGGCGGGGGGTGCGGGCGTGGCGCTCATGCCGCGAGGGCGTCCTTCGGCGCGTAGTGGCAGGCGGCGAGGTGGCCCGGCGCCTTCGGCTCCAGGGCCGGCGCGTAGGCGCGGCACAGGTCGGTCACGTCCGGGCAGCGCCCGGCGAAGACGCAGCCCTCGATCCGGCCCTTCAGGCTCGGCACCATGCCGGGGATCTCGGCGAGCCGCGCGTCGGCCCCGTGCTCGACGGCGCCAAGCTTCGGCACCGCCCCCATCAGGCCCCGCGTGTAGGGATGGCGGGGCGCCCGGAACAGGTCGCGGACCGGCGCCTCCTCGACCTTGCGGCCGGCATACATCACCACCACCCGGTCGGCGACCTCGGCCACCACCCCGAGATCGTGCGTGATCAGCATGATCGCGGCCCCGACCCGGGCCTTCAGGTCGCGCATCAGGTCGAGGATCTGGGCCTGGATGGTCACGTCGAGCGCCGTGGTCGGCTCGTCGGCGATCAGGAGCTTGGGCGAGCAGGCGAGCGCGATGGCGATCATCACCCGCTGGCGCATGCCGCCGGAGAGCTGGTGCGGGTATTCCCGCACCCGGCGCCGGGGCTCGGGGATACCGACCAGCGTCAGCATCTCGATTGCCCGCTCCTCGGCCTCCCGGCGGCCGAGGCCCTGGTGCAGGCGCAGGGTCTCGCCGATCTGGCGGCCGACCGTCAGGACCGGGTTCAGCGAGGTCATCGGCTCCTGGAAGATCACGCTGATGTCGTTGCCGCGGATCTTGCGCATGGCGCTGTTGGGCAGGTCGAGGAGGTTGGTCCCCTCGAACTTGATGGCGCCGGCGATGCGGGCCGGCGGCTCGGGCAGGAGCCGCAGGATCGACATGGACGTCACCGACTTGCCGCAGCCGGATTCGCCGACGATCGCCAGGGTCTCCCCCGACTGGATCGCGAACGAGACCCCGTCCACCGCCCGGTTCACCCCGTCGGGGGTGCGGAAATGGACCTGCAGGTTCTCGATCGACAGGAGGGGTGCGCCGCTCATGCTGCCGGTCCTCATCAGACGTCTTTCGCCATGCGGGGATCGAGGGCGTCGCGCAGGCCGTCGCCGACGAGGTTCACGGCCAGCACCGTCATCGAGAGGAAGATCGCCGGGAACAGGATGATGTAGAACTTCACCTGCCAAAGGGCCCGGCCCTCGGCCATGATGTTGCCCCAGGACGGCGTCGAGGGCGGCACGCCCGCGCCGATGAACGACAGGATCGCCTCGGTGATCATCGCGGAGGCGCAGATGTAGGTCGCCTGCACGGTCATGGGCGCCAGCGTGTTGGGCAGGATGTGGCGCCAGATGATCGCCGGCATCCGCGTGCCCGTGGTCACCGCCGCCTCGACATAGGGCTGCTCGCGCAGGGACAGGACCACGCCGCGCACGAGGCGGGCGACGCGCGGGATCTCCGCGATGGTGATCGCCACGATGACGTTCTGGACCGAGCCGCGGGTCAGCGCCATCAGCGCCACCGCGAGCAGGATCGGCGGGATCGACATCATGCCGTCGACGATCCGCATGACGATCCCGTCGAGCCAGCGCACCATGCCGGAGACGAGGCCGACCGCGAGCCCGGCGATCGAGGCGAGGAACGCCACCGAGAAGCCGACCAGCAGCGAGACCCGGGCGCCGTAGACCACCCGCGAGTAGACGTCGCGGCCGAGCATGTCGGTGCCGAACCAGTATTGCGCGGACGGAGCCCGGGTGCGCTTGGCGGGCGCCAGGGCGGTCGGGTCGACGGTGCCGAGATACGGCGCCAGCAAAGCCATCAGGAAGACGACGAGGAGCAGCACGCCCCCGACCACGATGGTCGGGTTGCGGCGGATATAGGTCCAGACCGGGCCCCGGCGCTTGCGGGCCGGGAACACGTCGGGCAGCGGCGCCGCGATGGCGAGGCCCGGCGGCGGGGGCGCCTTGGGGGCGGTCGCCTCGGACGGGGTCCCCGCCTGCGGGGCGCTGCTGGGGAAGGGCGCGACGGTCGCGGTCAATAGCGGATCCTCGGGTCGAGCACGGTGTAGAAGAGGTCGATGGCGAGGTTCACCAGCACGTAGACGAAGCTGAACAGCAGGACGACGCCCTGGATGACCGGGTAGTCGCGCCGCAGGATCGCATCGACGGTGAGGCGCCCGAGGCCGGGAATCGCGAAGACCGTCTCGGTCACCACCGCGCCGCCGATCAGCAGGGCGATGCCGATGCCGATCACGGTGACGATCGGCACCGCGGCGTTCTTGAGGGCGTGGACGAACAGGACCGGCCCCTGCCCCAGCCCCTTCGCCCGGGCGGTGCGGACGTAATCCTGCTGGAGCACGTCGAGCATGGTCGCCCGGGTCACCCGGGCGATCAGCGCGATGTAGACGAGGCCGAGCGTCACCGCCGGCAGGATCAGGTTGGACAGCCAGGGCCACAGGCCCTGCTCGATCGGCGTGTAGCCCTGGACGGGCAGCCAGCCGAGTTCGAGGGCGAAGACGTAGGCGAGCACGTAGCCGACCACGAAGACCGGGACCGAGAAGCCCGTCACGGCGAGGCCCATCACGAGGCGGTCGATCAGGCTGCCGGCCTTCCAGGCGGCGACGACGCCGAGCGGCACCGCCACCACGATGGCGAAGACCAGGGTGACCAGCATCAGCGAGACGGTGGGCTGCACCCGCTGGCCGATCATGGTGGTGACCGGCAGGTTGGTGAAGATCGAGGTGCCGAGATCCCCGTGGAGGATCTGCCAGGACCATTCCCAGAACCGCACCAGGAACGGCCGGTCGAGGCCCAGCGTGGCGCGGATCCGGGCGACGTCGTCGGGCGTCGCCTGGTCGCCCGCGATGATCGCCGCCGGATCGCCGGGGGCGAAGTAGAGGAGGCTGAAGACGAACAGCCCGACCACCGCCATGACCGGGATGGTGGCGAGGATGCGCCTGCCGATATAGCCGAGCATGGGTCCTCGCTAGGCCGTGGGACGAAGGGCGCGGCGGGCGCCGCCGCACCCCCTCCCCCCTCTGCGGGGGAGGGTGGCCGCCGAAGGGGGTCGGGAGAGGGGAACCCGGCTTCCGGAAGGGGCGCGGCCTGCATGAAGGGCGAAGCCCGATCCTGCATCGTCGCTCCCCTCTCCCGACCCTCGCTGACGCGAGGGCCCCCCTCCCCCGCAGAGGGGGGAGGGGGAACGCGTCGCGTTCGCCGGCATGATCACCACCCGCCCCATCACGCCTTCGACACGCCCCAGGTGAACGGGATCGGCCCCTTCACGATGCCCGAGACGGTCTTCCGCCACGCCTGGTAGCCGAGGAAGAACCCGGTCGGGACGTAGACCACGCCCTCGCAGGCGGCGGCGTTGACCTTGTCGATGGCGGCCTTCTCGGCGGCCGGGTCGGCGGCGTCGAACCATTCGGCGATGGCGGTCTCCACCGGCGGGATGTTCGGCCAGCCGAACCACGCCTTGTCGCCGCTCGCCCGCACCGCCGGGTAGCCCGCCGGGTTGATGCAGTCGGCGCCCGCGTGCCACGTGTGGAACATGTTCCAGCCGCCCTGGGACGGCGGTGCCTTGGAGGCCCGGCGGGTGCCGGTGGTGCCCCAGTCGGTGGCGACGAAGTCGACGTTGAAGCCCATCTGCTTCAAGAGGTCGGCGGTGATGTCGCCCTGCGCCTTGGTGATTCCCTGGTCCTGCGCCACGATGCAGACCACCGGCTCGCCCTTGTAGCCGGCTTCCTTGAGCAGCTTCTGGCCGAGCTTGATGTCGCCCTTGCCGACGTTGCCGCCGCCCGCCTCGCTGTAGAGGGGCGTCCCCGGCGTGAAGAAACCCGGCAGCTTCTTCCACAGGCTGTCGTCGTCGCCGACGATTGCCCGCATGTAATCCTCCTGGCTCATCGCGGTCATGACCGCCTGCCGGATCTTCGGATTGTCGAAGGGCGGGTGCAGGTGGTTCATCCGGAACGAGCCGACATTGCCCAGCGGGTCGGCGATATCGACGTTGAGGTTGCTGTTCTTGCGCAGCAGCGGCACGAGGTCGGAGATCGGGTTCTCCCACCAGTCGACCTCGCCGTTCTGCAGGGCCGCCGAGGCGGTGGCGGCGTCCGGCATGATCACCCACTCGACCCGGTCGACCAGCATGCGCTTGCCGCCCGCGAGCCAGGAATTCGGCTCGTCGCGGGGCTTGTAGTCGGTGAAGGTCTCGAACACCGCCCGGGCGCCCGGCACCCACTCGTTGCGGACGAACTTCATCGGGCCCGAGCCGACATATTCGGAGATCTGCGTGAACGGGTCGGTCTTGGCGATCCGCTCCGGCATCATCAGGGCCATCGGCGCGTTGGTCTTGCCGAGCGCGTAGAGCAGCTTCGGGAAGGGCTTCTTCAGGCGCCACTGGAAGGTCTTGTCGTCGGTCGCCGCGAGGTCGTCCTGGATTCCCCGGATCATCAGGCCGATCGGGTCCCGAGCCATCCAGCGGGTGAGGCTCGCCACCACGTCCTTGGCCAGCACCGGCTCGCCGTCGTGCCACTTGAGGCCGGGGCGCAGCCGGAAGGTCCAGGTCAGCTTGTCGCCCGAGACCTCCTCGGATTCGACCATCTGGCGCTGCGGCTTCAGCTGCGCGTCGACGCCGTAGAGCATGTCCCAGACGAGGGTGCCGGCGTTGCGCACCACGTACTGGGTCCCCCAGATCGGGTCGAAATTGGCGAGGTTCGCCTGCGGCACGAAGCGCAGCACCTTCGCGCCCTGCGCCAGGGCCGGCCGCGCGATCTGCGGTGCCGCCAGCCCGAGCGCGGCCGAGCCCTTCAGGAACGTCCTGCGGTCCATCGTCTTCTCCCTGGCGGTGCGGGTCTCAGGCCCGAAGCGCCGGCCCACACCTTGCGGGCGAGTTTGAACAATTCTTAAGCAGGGGCGCAATGGCCCGGCGTGACAATGGAGCTCGGGCAAGCGCCGGCGCGACCACCGGTCTGGGGACGGAGTCGGGCTGGGCGCAGGCGGTGCGTGCGCGGGCGGTGCTTGCGCGGATCCAGGTCACGGGGCGCATCTCGCAAGCCCCGCGCCAGTCCGGCCATCACTGCGTTATGTATTCAGGATCGGCGGGGGATTTTTTCGCGCGCGGGCGCAGGGCGAGACTTCGCCGGAGCCGGTGCGGCCTCACTGCGCGGCGCGCAGCGGTCGGAGCCGTGTGAGCATCGTCGTCCGCAGGGGACGGGGGCCCGTCGCGCCTGTCCCGGGCGCGGCGGGCGGAGGCTGGACGTAACGCCTCAGCCCACCTGCCGCAGGTGGCTGCCCCGCGTGCCGGGCACCGCCTGCATGGCGCGGATGAAGGCGGCGATGCGGGGGGCGATCACCGCCCGGTAGCGGGAGCCGTTGAACACGCCGTAATGGCCGACGCCGGCCTGGAGATGGTAGGCCTTGCGGGCGTCGGGCAGGTTCGGCGTGAGGTCCAGGGCCGCCTTGGTCTGGCCGACGCCGGAGATGTCGTCGTTCTCGCCCTCGACCGCGAGGATCGCGCAGCGGCGGATGGCTCCGAGATCGACCGGTGTGTCCCTGTGGCGCATCCGGCCCGTGGGCAGGGCGTGGTCGACGAACACGGTCTGCACGGTCTGGAGGTAGTACTCGGCCGTCAGGTCCATCACGGCGAGGTACTCGTCGTAGAATTCGCGGTGCTTCTCGGCCGAATCGCCGTCGCCCTTCACCAGGTGGTCGAACATGTCCGAATGGGCGGTGACGTGCCGGTCGAGGTTCATCGCCATGAAGCCCGACAGCTGCAGGAAGCCCGGATAGACCCGGCGCCACGCCCCCGGATAGATCGGCGGCACGAGGCTGATCGTGTTCTGCTCGAACCACGCCTGGCCGCGCTCCTGCGCGAGGCAGTTCACCGCGGTGGGCGAGCGGCGGGTGTCGATCGGGCCACCCATCAGGGTCATGGAGGTCGGCACCGCCGGCTCGTCGGCCGCCTCCATCAGCGCCACCGCGGCGAAGACCGGCACCGCCGGCTGGCACACCGCCATGACGTGCAGGTCCGGCCCGAGGACGGCGAACATCTCCTGCAGGTAGTCGATGTAATCGTCGAGGTCGAACTGGCCCGCGAACAGCGGCACCATCCGGGCATCGGTCCAGTCGGTGACGAACACCCGGTGGTTCGGCAGCATCGCCTCGACGGTGCCGCGCAGGAGCGTGGCGTAATGGCCCGACATCGGCGCGACGATCAGCAGCTTGGGCTGCGCCTCGGCGGGGGGCGTCGGGAAGGCGCGGTCGAAGGCGATCAGGCGGCAGAACGGCCGCTCCCAGACCACCCGCTCGGTGACCGGGACCGGCGCGCCGTCGACGACCGTCTCGGTGAAGCCGAAGGCGGGCTTGCCGTACTGGCGGGTGACGCGCTCGAACATCTCGCAGCCGGCGCTCACCGCGCGGGCATAGGGGCCGTAGGCCAGGGGGTTGCCCGGCAGCTGCAGCCCGTAGCGCGTCAGATCGGCGGCAACGCGGGCGGGCGCCATCAGGGCGCGGGCGCCCTCGTACATCGAATAGGCCAGCAGCATCGTCACCTCGCGGTCTCGGTCCGGCCGCCGGCATTGCGCCGCACGGCCCGTCCCCTGCAACCCGAATCGGTAGGATAATGCTCCACCCTGAACGCCGGTGGAACATCCCGGAGCCGCGGCGACTTGCCTGTGACCACGTTCACCAGCGACGACTTGTCCGGGTCGGCTTGCCGGGATCCCCGCCACCGCGTCATGCGGTGGGGATCCGCGAGAAGCCGGGCCGGTCGGGTCCGTCCGGCGACGCATCGAAACACAGCATGCCCGATACCGATCTCAGCGGCCTCGGCCGCGACGCCCGACACCTGCGGCTCGACACCTTCGTCCGCCTCCGCTGGCTCGCCGTCACGGGCCAGAGCGCGGCGGTGGTCGGGGCGCAGTTCGGCCTCGGCCTGCCGCTCCCCTTCGGCTGGTGCTTCCTGGTGATCGCCACCTCGTCCTGGCTGAACCTCGCCCTGCGGATCCGCTTCCCGGCGAGCTACCGTCTCAGCGACGATTCGGCCGCGCTGCTGCTCGCCTTCGACATCGTGCAGCTCGCGGCTCTGCTGTTCCTCACCGGCGGGCTCCAGAATCCATTCTCGCTGCTGTTCCTCGCCCCCGTGCTGATCTCCGCGACCGCCCTCCCGCCCGAGCGGACGCTGGCGCTGGGGCTCCTGGCGGTGGGGCTCGCGACCCTGCTCGCCCTGGTGCACCGGCCCCTGCCCTGGTTCGCCGACGGGCGGATCGAGCTGCCGTTCCTGTACGTCTCCGGCGTGTGGACGGCGATCCTGCTCGGCACCGCCTTCACGGGCGTCTACGCGTGGCGGGTGGCGGAGGAGACGCGGCTCCTTGCCCAGGCGCTCGCCGCCACCGAACTCGTGCTCGCCCGCGAGCAGCACCTGTCGCAGCTCGACGGGCTGGCGGCCGCCGCTGCCCATGAATTGGGCACGCCGCTGGGCACCATCATGGTGGTGACCAAGGAGCTGATCCGCCAGCTCGGCCCCACCGCCTCGCCGGCGGTGGCGGAGGATCTCAACCTGCTGCGCGAGCAGGTCGACCGCTGCCGCGGCATCCTCGGCAAGCTGACCTCCCTCGACGGGGACGGGGTCGGCTTCCTGGAGACGGTCACGTTCAGCCACCTCGTGGAGGAGCTGGTGGCGCCCCAGCGGGCGCTGGGCGCCGCCCTCGACGTCACCAGCGCCGGCGACGGCCCGGAGCCGGCCTGCCGCCGCAACCCGGGCGTCATGTTCGGCCTCGCCAACATCCTCGACAACGCCGTGGACTTCGCCGAGGCCCGCGTCTCCGTCGAGGGGCGCTGGACGCCCGACCGGGTCTGGATCGAGATCCGCGACGACGGGCCGGGCTTCTCCAGCGAGGTGCTGCTGCGGGCCGGCGAGCCCTACGTCACGACCCGCAGCCACGACCGGCCGCAATCCGGCGAGACCGTGGGGGCCGGGCTCGGCCTGGGCCTGTTCATCGCCAAGACCCTGATCGAGCGCTCGGGGGCGCAGCTCGCCCTGATGAACGTCGCCGCGCCGGACGCCCATGGGGCGATCGTGCGGGTCTCCTGGGCCCGCCACATCTTCGAGCGGGGGGCGGCGCCGCGACATTCTCCGGAACTCAGTATCCGCGCCCCCCTGCCACCGCGCGATGCCGTACCTATATGAGGCACAGACCAAGAACCCGACGACGAAAACCCAAAAGGAGTGTCGGATGCTCACGCAGCCCGGGACTGTGGCGGCGACCAACCCCGCCGTGATCGACGATGCCGATCCGCTGGCCGCCTTCTCCGACCGCAGCCTGTTGATCGTTGACGACGACAAGCCCTTCCAGACCCGCCTCGCCCGCGCCATGGAGAGCCGCGGCTACCACGTGCAGGTGGCCGACAGCGTCGCGGACGGCGTTTCGGCCGTCGAGGCGCGCGCCCCCGCCTTCGCGGTGATCGACATGCGCCTGGGCGACGGCAACGGCCTGGACGTGATCGCCCGCCTCAAGGAGCGCCGTCCCGAGGCCCGGGGCGTGATCCTGACCGGCTACGGCAACATCGCCACGGCGGTGACCGCGGTGAAGCTCGGCGCCTTCGACTACCTCGCCAAGCCCGCCGATGCCGACGAGATCCACGGCACGCTGATGGCGCAGCCGGGCGAGCGGGCCGACCCGCCGGAGAACCCGATGTCGGCGGACCGGGTCCGCTGGGAGCACATCCAGCGCGTCTACGAGCTGTGCAGCCGCAACGTGAGCGAGACCGCCCGGCGCCTCAACATGCACCGGCGGACCCTGCAGCGGATCCTGGCCAAGCGCGCGCCGCGCTGACGCGGGATCCGTCCCGTCGGTTGCATCACGCGGCCGCTCCGGGCTAGCTGCGCGCGTCCCGGACGGCGCGTCCGGGACGCGAAATCGATTCGAGGGCGGATCTCGTGAACGGGCGCAACGCCATCACCATCATCAGCATGATGGTCCTTGTCGGCACCGAGGTGTTCGCCGTGGCCATCGCGGCGGGCTGGGCCATCGCGGGCATCTTCGATCTCGGCGAGCGGGTGGGACACGTCCTGATGGGCGTGTTCAGCCTGTTCGCGGCCTGGGTCATGCTCCAGCTCTGGCGCCGGGCCACCAGCATCGAGCCGCTGCGGAGCCCGGCCACGCATCGCTGAGCGAGTGCGCCTGCTCTAGAAATATTCGTCAAGTTGCACCGAATACCGGAATTATCCCCATGCGTGCGGGGTGTTCGACAGTTCGGCGGCCTTCCTGCTAGAAGCGGTCCGCGGCGGTCTGTGTGACGATGTCGCAGGTCACACTACCGTCCCGGACACGCGTGAGACCCGAAGATCCATGAAAGCCCGTATCATCGTCACCCTGAAGACCGGTGTGCTGGACCCGCAGGGTAAGGCGATCGAGGCCGCACTCAGATCCCTCGGCATCGAGGGCGTCGACGGCGTCCGGCAGGGCAAGGTCTTCGACATCGAGGTCTCGGCGGTCGACAGCGCCGCCGCGGAGGCGACGCTGCGCACGGCCTGCGAGAAGCTCCTGGCCAACACCGTCGTCGAGAATTACGCGATCGAGATCCTCTGATGCACGCCGCGGTCGTCGTCTTCCCGGGTTCCAACCGCGAATCGGACGTCGTCCGGGCCCTGCGGCGATCCGGCGCGCAGGTGAGCCTCGTCTGGCACGCGGACCACGAACTGCCCGCCGGCACCGACCTCGCCGTGCTGCCCGGCGGCTTCTCGTACGGCGACTACCTGCGCTGCGGCGCCATCGCCGGCCGGGCCGCCGCCATGGATGCGGTGCGGGCCCACGCGGCGCGCGGCGGACTCGTGCTCGGCATCTGCAACGGCTTCCAGATCCTGTGCGAATCCGGCCTTCTGCCCGGCGTGCTGATGCGCAACGTCGACCGGCGTTTCATCTGCCACCGCCAGACGCTCCGGGTCGAGCGCACCGACACCCGCTTCACCAGCGCCTACGCCCCGGGTCAGGTCATCGACGTCTGCGTCGCCCACGGGGAAGGCAATTACTTCGCCGATCCCGAGACGCTGGCGCGGATCGAAGGCGAGGGCCGGGTCGCCTTCCGGTACTGCGACGCCACCGGCGCCATCACCGTGGAGGCCAACCGCAACGGCTCCCTCAACGCCATCGCGGGCGTCCTGTCGGAGACCGGGAACGTGCTCGGGATGATGCCGCACCCGGAGAACTTCGTCGAAGACCTGATCGGCGGAACCGACGGGCGTGGCCTGTTCGACAGTCTGGCGGCCTGAGATCACCGGCCGAAGATTTGTATTAACTGCCGATTAAGGTTTCCGGGGCATAAAGAGGCATCCAGTGATCTGGATGTCGAGTTGGACATGTTCGTCCGCTCTGTTTTGATGCCTCCCTGATGACTCTTCGAGCCGCTCCATCCGGGGCGGCTTTTTTCTGCGCGGATGCCGGAGCGCGGATCGCGCGAGCCACGTCTTCCGGACCGCGCAGGGCCGCTGCCGCGCCCCGGAACGACGGCAAGAACCCTGAATCGTCCAGGGCAGGCACCCTGATCCCACGCGGGAGGGGGACAGGATGAGGCCGGATCCGTGACCCTCGTCGAGGCCGTGCCGCGGCTTCAGAACGCCGCGTCGGTGTCGGCGCTGCGCCCGCTCGGGATCCGCAACAAAAAGCCCAGGCCGGGCGGACCCGACCTGGGCAGACTCGAGTCGGGCAGACCCGACTTGAGCGGAGCGCGAGCCGGGACCGGTCGCTTCAGTACAATCCGCCGGCCTGCGCGGCCCGGTCGGGATCGGCCGGGACCGCCGCGGGGGCGGCGGCCTGGCCGCCGCCCGAGGACGACGGCGCCACGTAGGAATCCGCCGGTGCGGTACCGGGCTTGAACGCCTCCAGGATGGTCCCGGCGCCCTCACCGGACCCCGCACGGGTGCCGCTGGCGAGATTGATGCGGATCAGCTTGATCCCCGGGGGCACGCGGAACGGCGTCGGCGGCTTGTCCTTGAGGGCGGTCTTGAGGAACTCCAGGGCGATCGGCGCCGCCAGCCCGCCGCCGGTGGCGCGGTCGCCGAGCGAGCGCGGTTTGTCGAAGCCGATATAGATGCCGACCGCCAGATCCGGCGAGAAGCCCACGAACCACGCGTCCTTGGCGTCGTTGGTGGTGCCGGTCTTGCCGGCGAGCGGCTTGCCGATCTGCTTCAGGATCGTCGCGGTCCCGCGCTGGACCACGCCCTCCATGATCGAGACCATCTGGTAGGCGGTCAGCGGGTCGAGCACCTGCTCGGAATCGTCCACCAGCTTCGGCTCGTCCTGGCCGGACCACTTCTCGGCGTCGCAGCCGATGCATTTGCGGTTGTCGTGGCGGTAGATGGTCTCGCCGATACGGTCCTGGATCCGGTCGATCAGGGTCGGCCGGATGCGCCGGCCGCCATTGGCCAGCATCGAGTAGGCGGTGACCATGCGCATCACCGTCGTCTCGCCCGCGCCCAGCGACATCGGCAGAACCGGCAGCATGTCGTCGTAGACGCCGAAGCGGCGGGCGTACTCGGCGATGAGCGGCATGCCGACATCCTTGGCGAGCCGCACCGTCATCAGGTTCTTCGAGTGCTCGATGCCGTAGCGCAGGGTGTGGGGGCCGCCGGACTTGCCGTCGTAGTTCGAGGGCGTCCAGGCCTCCTGGCCGGGGCCGGCCTCGATGGTGATCGGGGTGTCCTGGATGATCGAGGCGGGCGTGTAGCCGTTGTCCAGCGCCGCCGAGTAGACGATCGGCTTGAACGAGGAGCCGGGCTGGCGCATCGCCTGGGTGGCGCGGTTGAACTCGGATTCGTCGTATGAGAAGCCGCCGACCATCGCGTGCACCCGGCCCGTATTCGGGTCCATGGCCACGATGGCGCCGGAGACCTCGGGCTTCTGGCGCAGGCGGAACTGGCCGCGGCCGCCATCCATCGCCTCGACATAGACCATGTCGCCGGGCTGGAGATTGGCGCGGCCGGCCCAGCGCATGCCCTCGGGCGTGATCACGCCGGTCTCGCGGTCCTTGACCACCTGGCCGGAGGCCTCGCGCTTGGGCTGCAGGCCGATCTGCACGCCGCCGCCGCCATTGCCCAGCACCACGGCGAGGCGCCACGGTGCCACGTCGCCCAGCGCCGGAACCTCGGCCGCCGCCATGCCCCAGTCGCGCCCGGTCAGGTCGACCTTGGTGACCGGCCCGCGCCAGCCATGGGCCTGGTCGTAGCGCACGAGGCCGTCGACCAGCGCCTTGCGGGCCCAGCCCTGCATCTTCGGATCGAGGGTCGTGCGCACCGAGAGGCCGCCCTCGTAGAGCTTCTTCTCGCCGTAGCGCTCGGAGATCTCGCGGCGGACCTCCTCGGTGAAGTAGTTGGCGTTGGCGGCGTTCGGGAAGGCGACGCGCGGGTTGACGCCGAGCGGCATCTTCTTGGCGGAATCCGCCTCCTCCTTGGTGATGTAGCCGTTCTCCGCCATCAGGCGGATGATCTCGTTGCGGCGGTCCAGCGCCGCCTGGGTCTTGCGGTAGGGGTGGTAGTTGTTCGGCCCCTTCGGCAGGGCGGCGAGGTAGGCCGCCTCGTTGATGGTCAGCTCGTGGACCGATTTTCCGAAGTAATCCAACGCCGCTGCCGCCACGCCGTGGAGGTTGCGGCCCGGCACGATCGTGCCGAGGAAGATCTCGTTGAGGTACAGCTCGAGGATCTTGTCCTTCGAGTAGGCCGCCTCGATCCGGAGCGCCAGCAGCGCCTCCTTGATCTTGCGGTCGTAGGTCTGCTCGGAGGAGAGCAGGAAGTTCTTGGCGACCTGCTGGGTGATGGTCGAGGCGCCCTGCCGCTTGCCCGACTTGGCGTTGGTCAGGAAGGCGCGCACGATCCCCTCGGGGTCGATGCCGCCGTGCTTGTAGAAATTCTTGTCCTCGGCCGACAGGAAGGCCGCGACGACGATCTTGGGCATCGCCTGGATCGGCAGGTACAGCCGGCGCTCGCGGGCATATTCGGCGAGCAGCGAACCGTCCGCCGCGTGGACGCGAGTCATCACCGGCGGCTCGTAATTGGCGAGCGCCGCGTGGTCGGGCAGGTCCTGGCTGTACTTCCAGTAGAAGTACCCGCCCACCGCCGCGCCGACCACGAACAGCACCGCGCCAGCGCTGAACAGGATCCCGAAGAAACGAAGGATCAGACGCATCCGGTGTTCCGCTCGTCGCTGGCCCGGCCGAATGCCGGAATCGGCTCATCCGGCGCGTGCGTCCGCTCTCGATGCGGTCAGCCCCCGGATGCTCCCGTTCAGGCCCCTT
>NZ_BACT01000351.1:0-1039 GCF_000333255.1 Methylobacterium sp. B1
CAGGCTTGGGGCTCGCCGACCGCAAACAGGCCATCCCGGTCCAGTTCGCGGTCCAGGGCGACGCGTCGGGCCTGCGCGTCGGGCAGTTCGTCACCGTGCTCGCCGCGACGGACCGCGAGCAGGCGGGCTTGGCCCTGCCGCGCGCAGCGGTCGTGCGGACCGGCAACGGGCAGGACGTCGTCTACGAGCACACCACCGCCGAGCGCTTCGAGGCGCGGCCGGTGCGCGTCGAGCCGCTCGACGGCGGCCGCGTGCTGGTCGCCGAGGGGATGGGGCCCGGCCGGCGGGTCGTGACCCAGGGTGCCGAACTCCTCGACCAAGTGCGCTGAGGAGGCCCGCGATGTTCACCGTCCTCGTCGGCCAGTCGGTCCGCAACCGCCTGCTCGTCCTCGCGCTCGCCGCGGCGCTGGTGCTGTACGGCGCCTTCGCCGCCACCAAGCTGCCGGTCGACGTCTTCCCCGATCTCAACAAGCCGACCGTCACCCTCATGACGGAGGCGGAGGGGTACGCCCCCCAGGAGGTCGAGCAGCTCGTCACCTACCCCATCGAGACCCGGATGAACGGACTCCCGGGCGTCACCCGGGTGCGCTCGGTCTCGGGCGTGGGGCTGTCCATCACCTATGTCGAGTTCGACTGGGGCACCGACATCTACCGGAATCGCCAGCAGGTCGCGGAGCGTCTGGCGCTCGTGCAGAACCAGCTGCCCCGGGGCGTGACCCCGGTGATGGCCCCCATCTCCTCCATCATGGGCCAGATCCTGCTGGTGGCGGTCACGAGCGCGACGGCGAGCCCGATGCAGGTGCGCGAGGTCGCGGACTTCACCCTGCGGCCGCGGCTGCTGACCATTCCGGGCGTCGCGCAGGTCATCCCCATCGGCGGTGAGGTGCGCCAGTTCCGGATCGGCCCGAACCCGGCCGCCATGCGCGCGCTCGGGGTGACCAACGCGCAGCTGGAGACCGCGCTCGCGCAGTTCGGCACGAATGCCGGCGGAGGCTTCACCGACCAGAACGCCCGCGAGTACCTGATCCGGACATCGGCC
>NZ_BACT01000350.1:0-17677 GCF_000333255.1 Methylobacterium sp. B1
AGCAGGAAGGCACCTACCCCCTGCCCGAGGCGCAGCTCGACGCTTTCTTCTGGAGATCGACGTCGGCTATCCCGACCGCGCCGCCGAGCGGCGGATCCTGATCGAGACCACCGGCGTCGACGAGGCGCGGCCGCGCGCGGTGATGTCCACCGAGCAGCTGCTCACCGCCCAGCGCCTCGTGCGCCGGCTGCCGGTGGGGGAGGCCGTGGTCGAGGCGATCCTCGACCTCGTCCGCGCGGCCCGGCCGGATAGCGGCGACGCCCTGGTGAAGGACAAGCTCCTCTGGGGGCCGGGCCCCCGCGCCAGCCAGGCCCTGACGCTCGCCGCCCGCGCCCGGGCCCTGATCGAGGGCCGGGTCGCGCCCTCCGTGGCCGACGTGAAGGCGCTGGCCGAGCCGGTGCTCAAGCACCGCATGGCGCTGAGCTACACCGCCCGCGCCGACGGCGAGACCATCGAGGGCCTGATCGCCAAGCTTGCGGAGAAGCTCTGAGCCTTCGGCAGTATCGAGTGAGGCGGATGCCGGCGAACGTGAAGAACATGCGTGGTCCAAAGCCGTCGTCAGCGCGGAACCCCGCCGAAGGACTGCGCTGACGATGGTGGCGACGAACGCCCTCGACGCGGGCAGGCGCAGCCCCGGCCGGCGCGAGAGCGAGGGCGCGGCCGCCCTCTCCGACAAGTTGCCCCGCCTCGTCCTGGAGGCGCGGCGCGTGTCGAGCCTGCTCGCCCACGGCCTCCACGGCCGCCGCCGGGCCGGGCCGGGCGAGAGCTTCTGGCAGTTCCGCCCCTTCGTCACCGGCGAGGCCGCCGCCCGGGTCGACTGGCGCCGCTCGGCCCGGGACGACCGGCTCTACGTGCGCGAACGGGAATGGGAGGCCGCCCACAACATCTGGCTGTGGATCGACCGCTCGGCCTCGATGGGCTTCGTTTCGGATCTCGCGTCGGCGTCCAAGATCGAGCGGGCTCTGGTCCTCGGTCTGGCCCTGGCGGACGCCTTCGTCGAAGGCGGCGAGCGGGTGGGCCTCCTCGGGTTGACCCGTGCAAGCGCGTCGCGGGGGATCGTCGAGCGTCTGGCCCAGGCGCTGATGGCCGACCCTGCGGGCCTCACCCAGGACCTGCCGCCCCGGGCCAATCCCGCCCGCTTCGACGAGGTGGTGCTCATCGGCGACTTTCTGACCGCGCCGGACCGGATCGCCGCGGCCGTGCAGAACCTCGCCGGCCGCGGCAGCCGCGGCCATCTCCTGATGGTGGTGGACCCGATCGAGGAGACCTTCCCCTTCACCGGGCAGGCGGTCCTGCACGATCTGGAGGGCGGCCTCAGCCTCGATATCGGCGACGCCGATGCCTGGGGCGCGCGTTACCGCGCCCGGATCGCCGAGCACCGGGCCGCCCTTGCGGCGATCACCCGCGGCCAGGGCTGGACGCTGACGATCCATCGGACGGACCGGCCGGCGAGCGAGGCGGCCCTGCGGCTCGCCACGCTGATCGCCGCCCGCGGCACGGAGTGAGGCCGCCATGCTGGGTCTGACCTTCGCCGCCCCGCTGGCGCTCGCCGCCCTGATCGGCCTGCCGGCCCTGTGGTTCCTGCTGCGGGTGACCCCGCCGCACCCGCGGCGGATCAATTTCCCGCCGCTGAAGCTCGTCGCGGACCTGATGCCGCAGCGGCAGACCCCGGCGCGGACGCCGCCCTGGCTGCTGATCCTCCGGCTTCTGATCGCCGCCGCCCTGATCCTGGCGGTGGCCGGCCCGGTCTGGAATGCCGGGGGCATCGGGGCCGGAGGCGGCCGCAGCGCCCTCCTCGTGCTCCTCGACAACGGCTTCCCCGCCGCCCACGACTGGCGCGACCGGCTGCGCGTCGCCACCGACGCCGTGGAGGGCGCGGCCCGTGACGGCCGTCCGGTGGCGGTGATCGGGCTCGCCGACGCGCCATCGGCCTTCGAGGCGAAGACGCCGGCCGCCGCCCTGGAGCGTCTGCGCGCCCTGGCGCCGCGCCCGATCCTCCCCGCCCGCGACGCGCATCTCGCCACGATCGAGACGTTCCTGGACAAGAACCGGGGTGCCGCCCTCGTCTGGATCAGCGACGGCGTCGCCGGCGCGAACGATACGCGCTTCGCAAAGGGTCTCGCCGATCTCGCCGGCGACAAGGGCGCCGCCCTCACGGTGCTGCGCGCCGACAGGCCGCCGGCCCTGGCCCTCACCGCCACCGAGAACGCCGGCAAGCTCGTCACGCACGCCCTGCGGGCCGCGCCGAACGGGCGCGATACCGGTTTGATCCGGGCGCTCGACCAGAAGGGCCTGCCGCTCGCCGAGCGCGACTTCGCCTTCGCGGCCGACGCCACCGAGGCGGACGCGACCTTCGAGCTGCCGGTGGAGCTGCGCAACAGCGTCAGCCGGCTTGAGATCGCGGGCGAGCGCTCGGCCGGCGCGGTGGTGCTGCAGGACGAGCGCGGCAAGCGGCGCCGGGTCGGCCTCGTCTTCGGCGGCACCCTCGACCAGGCACAGCCCCTGCTGGCGCCGACCTACTACCTGTCCCGGGCGCTCCAGCCCTTCGCGGACGTTCAGGAGCCGCGGGGCGCCAAGGGGATCGCCGAGTCGATCAACCAGCTCCTCGACAATCAAGTCTCGGTCCTCGTTCTGGCCGATGTCGGCGCGCTGGACGAGAAGACCACCGCCCGGATCGAGAGCTTCGTGAAGGAGGGCGGGATGCTGCTGCGCTTCGCCGGCCCGCGGCTCGCTGCCGGCAACGATCCGCTGGTGCCGGTGCGGTTGCGCCGGGGCGGCCGGACGCTCGGCGGCACCCTCTCGTGGGACAGCCCCAAGACCTTGGCGCCGTTCCCGCCCGAGAGCCCCTTCGCGGGCCTGACGCCGCCGGCCGATATCGGCGTGCGCCGCCAGATTCTGGCCGAGCCGGACGGCGACCTGCCGAACCGGACCTGGGCCTCCCTCCAGGACGGCACCCCGATCGTCACCGCGCAGAAGCGCGGCCAGGGCACGATCGTGCTGTTCCACGTCACCGCCGACACGACGTGGTCGAACCTTCCGCTCTCGGGCCTGTTCATCGACATGCTCCGACGCGTCGTGGCGTTGGCTGGCGCCTCGGCGCCGGTGCAGGGGGATCCTTCCCGGGCCACCGCGCCGGTGCTCGCCCCGCGGGTGACCCTCGACGGGTTCGGCGCATTGGGCTCGCCGCCGGCCTCGGCCACCGCGGTGTCGGCCGACTACGCCGACCGGGCGACCCTTGAGCATCCGCCGGGCTTCTACGGCCCGCCGGACGGAGGCATCAGCGTGAACGCCCTGAAACCGGATGATCGGTTGAAGCCCCTCGACGCCGCAGCCCTCGACGGCGCCCGGTTCGGATCCCTGGCGGGCGCCGAGACCCTGGACCTGCGACCGAGCCTGTTCACCCTGGCGCTGCTTCTGCTGGCCCTCGACACACTGGCGGGCCTGTGGCTCGGCGGCTTCCTGCGTCGCGGAGGCCTGGCGGCTCGCCTCCGCGGGCGGCCGGCCGCTCTGGCTCTCGGCGCCCTGCTCCTGCTCGCCGCCCTGCCGGTGCACCCTGCCCAGGCCGAGGAGCCGCCGGCCAACCGGCCGAACGGCGTCAAATCGGCACTGGTCACGCGCCTCGCCTACGTGATCACGGGCGACGCCGCCGTCGACGAGGCGAGCCGGACCGGCCTCACCGGGCTGACCCAGATGCTCGCCGCGCGCTCCGCCCTGGAGCCGGGTGAGCCCGCCGGCATCGATCCAGCCAAGGACGAGTTGGCCTTCTACCCGCTGATCTACTGGCCGATCGCCCCGAACCGGCCGCAGCCCTCGGACGTGGCGATCCGCAAGATCGACGCGTTCATGCGCAACGGCGGGACCGTCCTATTCGACACCCGGGACGGGCTCACCGCCCGGCCTGGCGGTCCGCCCACCCCGGAGGCGGCGTATCTCCGCAAGATGCTGGCGACGCTCGAGGTCCCGGAGCTGGAGCCGGTGCCCCTCGACCACGTGCTGACCAAGGCGTTCTACCTGGTGGACAGCTTTCCGGGTCGCTACGCCACCGGCCAGACCTGGGTGGAGGCTCTGCCACCGGCCGCCGATGGCGTCGAACGCCGTCCCGCCCGCGCCGGCGACGGCGTGAGCCCGATCATCATCACGAGCAACGACCTCGCCGCCGCCTGGGCGGTGGGGCGTCGGGGCGAGCCGCTCTATCCCGTCGTGGGCGGTGACCAGCGCCAGCGCGAGATGGCGTTCCGGGGCGGCGTGAACATCGTGATGTACACGCTCACCGGCAACTACAAGGCGGATCAGGTCCACGTGCCCGCGCTGCTGGAGCGGCTGGGGCAGTGACGACCGTCGCGACGTTCCCAAGGCCGCGCGTGCTCCCATCCATCGTCCTCGTCCTGAGGTGCGGCCGCGCAGCGGGCGCCTCGGAGGAGCCCTCCAGAGGTCTCGGCGATCCCTGGAGCCCTCCTTCGAGGCCGTTGACGCGGCGCCTCAGGATGAGGGGATTTGATCGGTCGACCGCCTCGTCCCGCATACGCATCCCGGAGGCCGGACCATCATGCTGAGCCTCAGCTTCACCCCCCTCCTCCCCTGGCCGGCGATCGCCGTCCTGGGCGTCATCGTCGTCGTCCTGGCGGTGTTCGCCGTCCTGGCCCGGGGCCGGACCGCTCTGCTGCGCGTGCTCGTCCTGGCTCTCGTTCTGGCAGCGCTCACCAACCCGGCGCTGGTGCGCGAGGACCGGGAGCCCGTGAAGGACGTCGCCGCCATCGTGGTCGACCGGTCCGGATCCCAGGCCCTGGGCGACCGGCCGCAGATGACCGACGCGGTCCGTGCCGAGCTGCAGAGCCGGTTCGGTGCGCTCACCGACATCGAGCCCCGCTTCATCGACGTGCCGGATTCCAAGGACGGCGATGACGGCACCAAGCTATTCACGGCCCTGAGCCAGGCCCTCGCCGACGTGCCGCCGGAACGCCTGGCCGGGATCGTGATGCTCACCGACGGCGTGGTGCACGACATCCCCGCCTCCCTGGCGCAGCTCGGCATCAAGGCGCCGCTCCACGTCCTCGTCACCGGTCATCCGGACGAGCGCGACCGGCAGATCAAGCTCCTGGAGGCGCCCCGCTTCGGCATCGTCGGCAAGGATCTGACGATCCGCGCCGAGGTCATGGAGCGCGGCGGGACCGGCCACGCCGTCGTCACCGTGCGCCGCGACGGCGAGGAGATCGGCCGGCGGGACGTCGCCACCGACAAGCCGTTCTCCCTCAACCTGCGCATCGAGCATGGCGGCCCGAACGTCGTCGAGATCGAGGTCGAGCCGCTGCCGGGCGAGCTGACCACGGTGAACAACCGCGCGGTCCTGCCCATCGAGGGGATCCGCGAGAAGCTCAGGGTGCTCCTCGTCTCCGGCGAGCCGCACCAGGGCGAGCGCACATGGCGCAACCTTCTGAAGTCGGACGCCAATGTCGACCTCGTCCACTTCACCATCCTGCGCCCTCCGGAGAAGCAGGACGGCACGCCGATCTCGGAACTCTCCCTGATCGCCTTCCCGACGCGCGAGCTGTTCGTCCAGAAGATCAAGGACTTCGACCTGATCATCTTCGACCGCTACGCCAATCAGAGCGTGCTGCCGCAGGCCTATTTCGACAACATCGTCCGCTACGTCCGCGAGGGCGGCGCACTCCTCATCGCGGCCGGGCCCGAATTCGCCGGACCGGCGAGCCTGGCGCGCACCCGGCTGGCCGGGATCCTGCCGGGCGACCCGGACGGGCGCGTGGTCGAGAAGCCCTACAAGGCGACGCCGACGCAGGTCGGCCAGCGCCACCCGGTGACCCGGGCCCTGCCGGGCTCGGATGCGAACCCGCCCGCCTGGGGCGACTGGCTGCGCATCGTGGAGGCGCGCACCCGCCCCGGCATCCAGCCGATCCTGTCGGGGGCCGAGGGGCTGCCGCTGCTCGCCCTCTCGCGCGAGGACAAGGGCCGGGTCGCCCTGCTCCTGTCCGACCACGCCTGGCTGTGGGCCCGGGGCTACCAGGAGGGCGGGCCGTACCTGGATCTGCTGCGCCGCCTCGGCCACTGGCTCATGAAGGAGCCGGCCCTGGAGGAGGAGGCGCTGCGCGCGCAGACCACCGGACGCGGCCGCGAGGTCCGGGTGGAGCGCCAGACCATGGCGGATCAGGCCGAGCCGGTCACCGTCACCGGTCCCACGGGCAAGGTGACGACCCTCACCTTGAAGCCCGGTGAACCGGGTCTGTTCACGGCGACCTTCGATGCGGAAACACTGGGGCTGCACACGCTGCGCTCGGGAAACCTCGTGGCCTTCGTCAGCGTCGGCCCGGCCAATCCGCGCGAACTCGCCGACGTGTTCAGCGACACCGAGCGCCTGAAGGCCGTGGCCGACGGATCGAGCGGCTCGGTGCGCCGGGTCGCCGAGGCCGGCGGCGGCATCCAGGTCCCGCGCCTCGCCCTGGTGCGCGGCGGTCGCCTCGCGGGCAGCGACTGGATCGGCTTCCGGCCGAGCGACAGCGCCAATATCCGCGGCGTCGAGGTCTATCCCCTGGCACTCGGCCTCGCGGCGCTGGCCGCCCTGGCGGCCGCCCTGCTCGCCATGTGGCTGGTCGAGGGCAGACGGGGCCGGGCGGCGTGACAGGCCTTCGGATGGGGAATGGCGTCGCTCGCGCCGGACGGCGTGCGGCCCCGCATGGTCGACGGATGGCGGCCCGCGTCCTATGACCCCCTGATATTTTCAAGTTGTCCGCGCCCGCGCGGGCCCGATGCAACGGAGACAGCCTGCCCGTGACAGCGCAGACCGTGACTGGACGCCTCCTCGCCGCGACGCTCCTCCTCGCCTGCCTCCAGCTCGTTCCGGCCCACGCGCAGGAACCGGTCGCGATGCCGTCGACGCCGGCCACCCTGCCGGCCGCCAACGGCCAGTGGACCCACGCGATCACGCTGATGGGCCAGCCGAAATACGGCTCCGACTTCAAGCATTTCGACTATGCCGACCCGGCCGCGCCCAAGGGCGGGATGGTCCGGTTCGGGGCCCAGGGCGGCTTCGACAATTTCAACATCGTCGTCGCCGGCCTGAAGGGCGACCTCGAGAACGGCATCCAGCAGATCTACGATTCGCTGATGACCGAGTCCTCGGACGAGCCGTTCACCTCCTACGGCCTGCTCGCCGAGGCTGTGCGGATCGCCCCCGATCTCGGCTCGGTCTCGTACCGGCTGCGCGAAAACGCCCGCTGGCACGACGGCAAGCCGATCACCCCCGAGGACGTGGTCTGGTCCTTCGACGTGCTGAAGGCCAACAGCCCGTTCTACGCCGCCTATTACCAGACCGTGGCCAAGGCCGCGGTGACCGGGCCGCGCGAGGTTACCTTCACCTTCACGGAGACCGGCAACCGCGAGCTGCCGCAGGTGATCGGGCAGCTGCGCGTCCTGCCCAAGCACTGGTGGACCGCCCAGGACGCCAACGGCAAGCCGCGCAGCGTCACCGAGACCACCCTGGAGCCGCCGCTCGGCTCGGGCCCCTACCGGCTCGCGAAGTTCGAGCCGGGCCGCACCACGACCTACACCCGCGTCCCCGACTACTGGGGCAAGGACCTGCCGGTGAATGCCGGGCGCTACAACTTCGACACCGAGCGCTACGAGTATTTCCGCGACGGCACCGTGCTGGTCGAGGCGCTGAAAGGCGATCTCTACGACTTCCGCGTGGAGAACATCGCCCGGAACTGGGCGACCGCCTACGAGGATTTCCCGGCCGTGAAGGAGGGGCGGCTGATCAAGGAGGCCTTCCCCGAGCGCGGCATGGGCATCATGCAGGCCTTCGCGTTCAACACCCGCCGGGACAAGTTCAAGGACCCGCGCGTCCGCCGGGCCTTCAACCTCGCGATGAACTACGAGGAGATGAACAAGGCCCTGTTCTACGGCCTGTACAAGCGCATCAACTCCTACTTCTTCGGCTCTGAACTCGCCTCATCGGGCCTGCCGGAGGGCGAGGAGAAGGCGATCCTCGAGAGCGTCCGGGACAAGGTCCCGCCTGCCGTCTTCACCACGCCCTACGCCAACCCAATCAACGACGGCCCAGAGGCGGTGCGCAAGAACCTGCGCGAGGCCGTCGGCCTGCTGCGCGAGGCCGGCTTCGAGCTGCGCGGCGGCAAGATGGTCAGCAAGGCGACCGGCGAGCCGCTGACCGTCGAGTTCCTGGAGTTCCAGAACACGTTCGAGCGCGTGATCCTGCCGTTCTCGGCGCAGCTGAAGCTGATCGGCATCGACGCCACCCTCCGGGTGATCGATCAGGCCCAATACCAGAACCGCATCCGCAACTTCGATTTCGATGTCACCACGACGTCGTGGGGCGAGTCGCTCTCGCCGGGCAACGAGCAGCGCGAGTACTGGGGCTCGGCGGCGGCCGACAAGCCCGGTTCGCGCAACCTGATCGGCATCAAGGATCCCGGAATCGACGCCCTGATCGAGAAGGTGATCTTCGCCAAGGACCGGCACACCGTGATCGCGGCGACGCGGGCCCTCGACCGCGTGCTCCTGGCGCACGATTACGTCGTCCCGCAATGGTCCTCCGACCAGCAGCGGACGCTGCGCTGGAACCGGTTCGGCCACCCGGCGATCCTGCCGCTCTATGCCAGCTCCGGCTTCCCGACGACGTGGTGGTACGACGAGAAGCTCGCGGCCAAGACCGGGGCGCCCCGTTGACGGGCGGTCCCGGGTTGCCGACCCGACGCGGGCTGGTCCTCGGGGCCGGCGCCCTCGCGGCGATGCCGCCGTGGCGCCGCGCCAAGGCGGCCGACGCCGCCGAGCGCCACGGCCTGTCCAGCTTCGGCGAGCTGAAATACGGACCCGACTTCGCGCATTTCGACTACGTGAACCCGATGGCACCGCGCGGCGGGCGCTTCTCGGCGCAGCTCGCCGCGACGACAGGAAACCAGTCGCTCAACACCTTCAACACGCTCAACATCTACGTGCTGCGCGGCGACGGGGCCGCCGGCATGCCCCTGACCTTCGACAGCCTGATGGTCCGGGCCCTCGACGAGCCGGACGCCCTCTACGGGCTGGTGGCGCGCGCCGTCACGGTCAGTCCGGACGGCCTGACCTACACCTTCGCCCTGCGCCCGCAGGCGCGGTTCCACGACGGCTCGCCGCTGACCGCGCGGGACGCGGCCTTCAGCCTCAAGCTCCTGCGCGACAAGGGCCACCCCGAGATTGCCGAGGTGATCCGGCCCATGACCGACGCCCGGGCCGAGGGCGACGGGCGGCTGGTGGTGACCTTCGAGCCGGGCCGCGCCCGGGACCTGCCGCTGTTCGTCGCGCAGCTGCCGCTCTTCTCCGCCGCCTACTACGCCGGCCGGGACTTCGAGGCCTCGACCCTGGAGGCGCCCCTCGGCTCCGGGCCCTACCGGGTCGGCACGGTCGATCCGGGCCGGTCCATCGGCCTAGAGCGCGTGCCGGATTACTGGGCCGCCGAGCTGCCGGTGAATGTCGGCCAGAACAATTTCGACGCGATCCGCTACGAGTATTTCCGCGACCGTACCGTGGCGTTCGAGGCGTTCAAGAGCGGCGCCTTCACGTTCCGCGAGGAGTTCACCGCCCGGGTCTGGGCGACCGGATACGATTTCCCGGCGATGACCGAGGGTCGCGTGGTCCGCGAGATGGTGCCGGATGCCCGGCCGAGCGGCACCCAGGGCTGGTGGATCAACACCCGCCGCGCGGCGTTCCGCGACCCGCGGGTGCGCGAGGCGATCGGCCTGTGCTTCGATTTCGAATGGTCGAACCGCAACCTGATGTACGGCGCCTACACGCGCACGGCCTCGTTCTTCGAGAATTCCGACCTCAAGGCGACCGGCAAGCCCTCGGCCGAGGAACTCGCCCTGCTGGAGCCGTTCAAGGACCTGCCGCCGGAGGTATTCGGCGAGGCCTGGACGCCGCCGGTCTCCGACGGGTCCGGCCAGGACCGGGCGCTGCTCAAGCGCGCCGACGCGCTCCTGCGGGAGGCCGGCTGCACCCGCCATGGTGGCAACCTCATGCTGCCCGGCGGCCAGCCCCTGACCCTCGAGTTCCTCGATGAGGATCCGGTCTTCCAGGCGGTCACGCAGCCGTTCATCCGCAACCTGGGGCTGCTCGGCATCAAGGCGAGCCTGCGCACGGTCGACCCGTCCCAGTACCAGGCGCGGCTCAAGGATTTCGACTTCGACGTGACGCCGCGCCGCTACAGCAGCGGGCTCACCCCCGGCGCGGAGCTACGCGAGACCTACGGCTCCCGATCCGCCGGGACCGCGGGCTCCAACAACCTCTCGGGGATCGCGAACCCGGCGATCGACGCGCTGCTCACCGCCGTCGCCGACGCGACGTCGCGGGCGGACCTGACCACCGCCTGCCGAGCTCTGGACCGGGTCCTGCGGGCCGGGCGCTACTGGGTGCCGATGTGGTACGCCTCGACCCACCGCCTCGCCCTGTGGGACGTGTTCGGCCGCCCGGCCACGCCGCCGAAATACGATCTCGGCGCCCCCGGGACGTGGTGGTTCGACGCCGACAAGGCCAAGCGAATCGGCCGGGACTGACGCCATGCTCGCCTACATCCTGCGCCGCATCGGCCTGATGATCCCGACCCTGTTCGGGATCATGCTGATCACCTTCACGATCGTGCAGTTCGCCCCAGGCGGCCCGGTGGAGCGGGTTCTGTCGCAGCTCCAGGGGCAGCGCGACGGAGCCATGTCCCGTGTCACCGGCGGATCGGGCGACCTCGGCGGTGCCAGCCGGCCGTCGGGCGGTGGCGGCGACGCCAGCTCCCGCTATCGCGGCGCTCAAGGGTTGAGCCCGGAATTCATCGCCAAGCTCGAGAAGCAGTTCGGCTTCGACAAGCCTGCACCCGAGCGCTTCGCCAAGATGCTCTGGGACTATGTCCGATTCGATTTCGGACGCAGCTACTTCCGCGATGTCACCGTCATCCAGCTGATCAAGGAGCGGCTGCCGGTCTCGATCTCGCTCGGCCTGTGGATGACGCTCCTGTCCTACGCGATCTCGATCCCACTGGGCATCCGCAAGGCGGTGGCAGACGGCACGCAGTTCGACCGCGCGACCTCCTTCGTGGTGATCATCGGCTACGCGATCCCGGGCTTCATGTTCGGACTGATGCTCATCATCCTCTTCGCCGGTGGATCGTTCTACCAATGGTTCCCGCTGCGCGGGCTGACCAGCGAGGGCTGGGAGAGCTTCTCGACCTGGCACAAGGTGACCGACTACGCGTGGCACATGGTGCTGCCGCTCACCGCCCTGGTGATCGGCGCCTTCGCAACCTCGACCCTGCTCACGAAGAACTCGTTCCTCGACGAGATCCGCAAGCAGTACGTGCTCACCGCACGGATGAAGGGGCTCTCCGAGCGGCGCGTGCTCTACGGCCACGTGTTCCGCAACGCCATGCTGATCGTGATCGCGGGCTTCCCCGGGGCCTTCATCTCGGCCTTCTTCACCGGCTCGCTGCTGATCGAGACGATCTTCTCCCTCGACGGCCTGGGCGAGCTGTCGTTCCGGGCGATCGTCGGGCGCGACTATCCGGTGGTGTTCGCCACCCTCTACATCTTTTCGCTGCTTGGTCTCGCGGTGAACCTGCTCTCCGACCTGATCTACGTCTGGATCGACCCGCGGATCGACTTCTCCGCGCGGGCGACGTGAATATTTTCCAGGGCGCCCACACTATACGAAAGGATACGGATCGCTGAAATTTCTTTCTTATCCCGCGGGACAGAAAAGATTCACCCCGATCCAGCCCCTTCAACCCGCATACGCCGGCTGACACAGATCGCCTTTGCTGGCAATGTCAAGGCAGGATCGATCCTGATCCGCGACTTTAGGCAGATGGGTCGTGGCATTGTCTTCTGGCGCAGGCTCGTCGTCGATGTCGGACCAGGACGAAAGCTTGAAATCCGGGCCGCACCCCGCTCCCATTGCCGTCATCGGGGCAGGCTTCAGCGGCACGATGGCGGCGATACAGCTGCTCGCCCGCTTGCCGCCGCACCAGTCGGTTCTGTTGTGTGAACGGGCGGAGCGCTTCGGGAGCGGTCGCGCCTACGCCACCGGGAACCCCGACCACCTGCTCAACGTGCGCGCCGCCAACATGAGCGCCTATCCCGACCGGCCCTCCCATTTCGAAGACTGGCTTTCGAAGATCGCCGCGGGTGAGGCGGGCACCGGTGCCGGCAACCCCGCGATCGGGCACGGACATGTGGGCATCTGGCGGACCCCGGCCGGGACCTTCGCGGCACGCGGGCTATACGGAGATTATCTGGCGGCGCTTCTGACCGAAGCGGTGACAGGCGGTTCGACGCCGCGGCTGCACCTGATCAACGACATGATCATCGACCTCGTGCCGGACGAGGACCGTCTGATCATGGTTGCCGAGGGCGGCCGACGCGTCGATGTCGCGGGTGCGGTGCTGGCGATGGGCAACCTCGCCCTGCCCCAGGAACCGGAAAGCCGCTTCCGGGGCGATCCGTGGAATCCGGAGCATGACGCGCGGCTGCATCCGGATCATCCGGTTCTCATCATCGGGACCGGTCTCAGCATGGTCGATGCGGTGATCAGTCTTCGGCGCCATGGCTTTCGCGGGCAGATCATCGCGCTCTCGCGGCGGGGGCGGATCCCGGCCGTGCACGTACGCGCCGACCCCTGGCCGCGTCCGGACTTCACGGCCGCAGAGACCCGTTCGATCACCCGGCTTCTGGGCCGGATCCGCCGGGAGGTCGCCTCCGCGGCGGAGGCTCGCATCGACTGGCACGGGGTGATCGACGCTCTGCGGCCGGTTACGGACGCCCTCTGGCTCGGCTTGCCGCCAGCCGACCAGGCGCGCTTCCTGCGCCATCTCCGCCCGTTCTGGGACACGCATCGGCACCGCTCCGCACCGCCCACGGGCGCGGCCATCGCCGACGAGATCGAAGCCGGCTCGCTTCAGGTGCTCGCCGGAAAGCTGGTGGCGATCGAGGATCAGACCGGTGAAGCGCGCGTCACGTACCGGCCGCGGGGGGCATCCGAACCCAGAACCCTCGGCGTGCAGCGCATCTTCGATGTTCGCGGCGTCGGACGGGTCGCGGATACGACCGACCCGCTTCTGCGCAATCTGATCGGTCGCGGCCTTGTCCGAGCCGGTCCGTTCGGCCTCGGTCTTGCCGTGCGCCCCGATCTGACGGTCCTGGGTGCATCCGATACAGCGGCGCGCCTCTGGACTCTGGGCCCGTTGCTCCGCGGCGCATACTGGGAATGCACGGCCGTGCCGGACATCCGCAACCAAGCCGTCGACCTGGCTCGGTCCGTCGCGGCGGCGCAGGAACCGTCCGCATCGCTTGAGCCCTCTGCACAGGCTTGAGAGTCGGTCCCGATCAGGTTGCCGAGCGGGGAGGGTGAGCGTCGAGCACCCGCGCCACTGTCAGTCGTAGTGTCTGGACACTTCGATACCCCACCGCCGCCGCCACAACCCGGGGCGGGCGTCCTTCGGCCGCAAGCGCGAGTGCGCGGATCACCCGGGCCCGGGCCCGCCAATCACCGAAACTCAGGCCCGTCTCGGCGCGGAACCCCCGGGTCAGCGTCCGCCGGCTCGCCCCGGCCCGGTCGGCCCAGGCATCGAGGTCGTCCTCCGAGGCCGGATTCTCGATCAGCTCCAGGCAGACCCGGCGCAGGCGTGCGTCGCGCGGGAGTGGCAGGGCGAGCGGCGTGGCGGGGGCCCGGCCGATCTCGTCGAGGACCAGAGCGGCGAGATGGCCGCCACGGCCATCCTCTGCGTAAAGCACAGGCTCCTCGGCCAGCGCCGTAAGCGCGGAGGCGAGGAGCCGCGACACCGCGATCACCCGGCAACTCGCCGGGAAGGACCGAACCGCGGCGGGATCCAGATAGGCCGAGCACATCGAGACGGCGCCGTGGGTCGCGACCGCGTGCGGCAGCCGCGGCGGGATCCAGAGCGCGTGCCCCTCGGGAACCACCCAGGTGCCGTCCTCCGCGAACGCCATCATCAGCCCGGCCGTGGCGTAGAGCAGCTGCGCGCGGGGATGGAAGTGCCGGGCGAGATGCATCCCGGCCGCGTAGGTCTTGGGCATCACTGCGACCGGGCGCGGGACGTCCTGATAGTCGGCCGCCTCGGTCGACCGCTTCGCGGCGACAGGTGCCTCCGTCAACATTGGCCCGTTCGCATACATATCCGGCCCAACACCACCATCGGGTCAGGCTATCAGCGCGCAGTCCCGGAGGATACGCCGCGATGGATTCCGATACGCTGTCCCGCCGCACCCTGCGCTTCGTCAACGTCGCGCATGCCCTCGACCATTTCGTACTGCTGATTTACCCGACCGCCGTCATCGCCATCGCGGCCCAGACGGGGCTCGGCTACGGCGAGCTGATCGGGCTCGCCACCGGCGCCTTCGTGGCCTTCGGCCTGTGCTCCCTCCCGATGGGTTCGCTCGCCGACCGGTTCGGGCGGCGCAACATGCTGGCGGTGTTCTTCTTCGGTTACGGCCTGTCCTGCCTCGGCGTCGCGAGCGCCTCGACGCCGCTGGCCTTCGCCCTCTGGCTCTGCGTGCTCGGGCTCGCCTCGGCGATCTACCACCCGGTCGGCTCGGCCATGCTGGTGACCCATGCCCGCCGGCTCGGGCGCGACCTCGGCATCAACGGCGTCTGGGGCAATTTCGGCGCGGCCTCGGCTTCCGGACTCACGGCGCTGCTCGCCGCCACCGTCAGTTGGCGCGCGGCCTTCGTGGTCCCGGGCCTCGTCTGCCTCGCCTGCGGGGCCGCCTTCCTGGCCCTGGTGCCGGGCGACGGGGACGGCTCGGGACAGAAGGCCGGCGGCGCGGCGGTGATCCCGGTGACCCGGCCCTGGGCGCTGCTGGCGATGTTCGCCCTGTCGATCTTCGCGGGCGGCCTGACCTTCAACCTGACGACGATCAGCCTGCCGAAGGTGATCGACGAGGGCGTCGGGCAGGCGCTGCCCCTGGCGCTCACCGGCTCCCTCGCCACCGGCGTGTTCCTGTTCGGCGCGCTGATGCAGCTGGCCATGGGCCGCCTCATCGACCGCTACAGCCTGCCGTCCCTGTTCGTGGCGCTCTCGGTGCTGCAGCCGGTGGGGCTCGGGATCGCCGCCCTCTCCACCGGCCTGCCGCTGCTCGCCGGGCTCGTGCTGGCCATGACGGCGATCTACGGGCAGGTGGTGATCAACGACGCGATGATCGCCCGCTACGTCCCGCCCGTCTACCGGGCCCGGGCCTACAGCCTGCGCTACTTCGTGGGCTTCACGGCGAGCGGCTTCGTGGTGCCGGCGATCGCCCTCCTGCATGACCGCGGCGGCTTCGCGCTGGTTCTCGGCGTCGCCTCCGCCTGCGGCGCGGTGATCTGGCTCTCGGCCCTCGGCTTCCTGCGGCTGACCCAGGGCGGCGGACGGCCCACTCTGGCGGCCGCCGAGTAGCGCGGCGGTTTGCGGGTCCGGCCCGGCGCTGCTACGCGGCGCCGGTCCGAGCCGCGAGCAACCCGTGACCGATCTGTCCCTCGTCATCCGGCCCGAGCGGCCGGAGGATGCCCCCGCCATCGAGCGGCTCCATGCCCGGGCCTTCGGCCCCGGCCGCTTCGCCCGTACCGCCTACCGCCTCCGCGAGGGCGCGGCCGAGCGGATCGATCTCGGCATCACCGCCTCGGTGGGCAGCTTCCTCGTCGGCTCGGTCCGGATGGGGCCCGTGCGGACCGGGGCGACATCCTTCGTGATGCTCGGTCCGCTGGCCGTCGATCCGAGCTTCGCGGGCCGCGGCATCGGCGGTACCCTGACCCGCGCGGCGATCGAGGGGGCGCGGCAGGCGGGCGAGGGTCTCGTGATCCTCGTCGGCGACGCGCCCTACTACGCCCGCTTCGGCTTCACGCCGGTCCCGCCCGGGCGCCTGAGCCTGCCGGGACCGGTCGACCCCGCGCGCCTGCTGTGGCTGGAACTGGCCGACGGCTTCAGCGCAGGCGCGTCCGGCCTCGTCGAGGCCCGCGGCGCGTCGCTTTAAGGGACACCGCCGCGCGCTTCCGGCAGCGCGCGGGGGCCATGGCGGCGACGGAAACTGACGCCGTCGGCGAGCGCGAGCCCGTCAGGCCCGCCGGAGCGCCAGCGCGGCGATCAGCCCGGCGGAGAGGAGCGCCAGCGCCACCGGCGTCGCCGAGGTCGCGGGCCAGGCGGAGGCGGCCGCCGTGAACAGCGCCCCGAAGGTCATCTGCGTGAAGCCGTAGAGGCTCGAGGCGGACCCGGCCGCGTGCGGATCGACGTTCATCAGCCCCGCCACCGCGTTGGGGCTGAGCAGGCCGACGCCCACCGCGTAGGCGAAGAGCGGCACGATCAGGCTGACGACGCCGAGCATCCCGGTGCGGTCCACGATCAGCAGCGTCAGCGCCGCGGCGATGCAGAGGAGATTGCCGCTCCGCGCCGCCTTTCGGATCGGCACCCTGGCGGCGAGCCGGCTCGCCAGGACGGCCCCGCCGACCATGCCGAACACGACGATCAGGCAGTCGAATCCCACCTCCTGAGAGGAGCGCCCGAGCCGGTCCACGAGGAGGAACGGCGCCACGGCCAGGAAGGCGTAGAGGCTCGTCCCGCCGCAGGCCCCCGCCACCAGATAGGCGCGGAACACGGGGATCCGCACGAGCCGGAGGTAGCCGGACAGAACCGCGACGAATCCCGGCAGCGCCACCTTGTGGCGGTTGGTCTCGGGCAGGGTGAAGACCACGAGCGCGCCCAGCAGGGCGACGAGGCCGGCCAGCACCACGAACACGGCGCGCCAGCCGAAGGCCTCGGTCACGACGCCGCCGATCGCCGGCGCCAGGGCGGGCGTGAGCGTCATCGCAGTGGTGAGGATCGCGAGCTTCCGGGCGGCGTCCTCGCGGGTGGAGACGTCGCGCACCATCGCCCGGCCGATCACCAGGGAGCCGCAGGCGCCGAGCGATTGCAGGACCCGGGCGACGAGCAGGACGCCGATGTTCGGCGCCGGGATCGCGAGCAGCAATCCGGCGAGATAGAGGCCGAGGCCGCCGATCAGGACCGGCCGCCGGCCGTACCGGTCCGAGAGCGGGCCGTAGAGCAGCTGACCGCCCGCAAGCCCGATCAGGTAGACGGTGATCGTCAGTTGCGCGCCGGCGGCGTTGGTGCCGAGGTCCACGGCCGCCGCCGCCAGCGCCGGCACGAAGATGTGCAGCGCCACCGTCCCGGTCATGGTCACGGCAACGAGCAGCGGGAGGGGCGCCCGGCGCTCCTCCCCAACGGAACTTCGGTCAGCCAAGGGGTCCTACGCGGTTTTCAATCCGGCACGATGCCGGGGCGCGGCCGCCTTAGAGCAAGGGGCGCGCCCGGAGCCATGCCGGCGGAACGCGCCTGACACGCGAGGGGCGGGACCGTCCGGAGCCCCGCACCCGGCCCGTGCCTCTACTCCTTCGGAAGCGGCTGCGGCGTCGGCAGCGGCGCGTTCAGGTCCTTGGTCGGGCCGCCGACCTCGAGATCCTTCGCCCGGTCGACCGCCTCGGGATTGGCCTGCGCGGGAGGCTCCTTGGCGGCCGGCGCCGTCGGCGCGGTCGGCTCGGCGGGGATCAGGCTCGAAGGCTGGCCCTGCTGGTCGCTGTCATGGGCGCCGGCCGGCGGAGCCGGGGCGTTGCGGTCGCTCGATTCACCGGTCGTTCGCGGGCTGCC
>NZ_BACT01000349.1:0-4500 GCF_000333255.1 Methylobacterium sp. B1
GGCCGTACGCGTCGCTTTCGGGCGTTGCAGCGGCGAGGCGATCAGCGTTTGGGGGATCCGGTCGATCCCGATCCCGGCGGAGATCGCGCCGAGCAGGACGCGGAACCACGCGGCGCTGCCGTGGCGCTTCCCGAAATCCGGGCTCAGACCGGCCAGGGCCGAGACCCGGATGAGGAGCGGGAAGCCGATATAATCGTCGGCCATGAGGAGGGCCGGGTTGAAGGTCGGCTTGCAATGGACGCTGCGGACCTGACCCGCGCCGTCCACCACGGCGTCATCGCCGTAGAAGATGCCGATATCGGGCCGCTCGGCCATCGCGCGCGCGAGATGCGCCACGAGGTCGGGGCACAGCTCGGAGGCTGCGGGAGCCACGAACACGGCCCGGCAGGCGGGCATCTGACCGGCCGCGATCTGGCCGAGCCGGCGCTCGTCGAGGGGACGGACCTGCGCGTCGAGGGGCAGCGGCAGGATCGCGTCCGGCCACGGGAGCGTGCCCCACGAGGCCGACGGGGCCGGAACCGGCTTCTTCTTCAACACGGGTCGCGTCTCCGGGGAATCAGGACCGTTCGGCGGCGAGCAGGCGGGTCAGGCTCGCCTCCATAGCGGTCGCCACCGCGCCGATGGACAGCCGCTCGCGGATGCGCGCCCTTGCGGCGGCGCCGATCCGGGCCGCGTCGCCGCCGGTCACCGCCCGGGCCGCGTCGTTGAGGGCCCGGGTGAGGTCCGCCTCGTCCACCTGGCCCCATTCGGCGCCGCGCAGATACGGGCCGTAGGTCTGGTCGAGGGCCGTGACCTCCGCCTTCACGGGGAAGCCGCAGGTGGCGTCGAGGAAGTCGCGGCAGCCGCCGTAATCGGTGGCGACCACGACCTTGCCCATCTCCATCGCCTCGGCGATCGTGAGGCCGAAGCCCTCCGAGGAGTGCGACGAGGCGTAGACCGCGCAGAGGTCGAACAGTGCGCCGAGCTCGTTCTGGGAGAGCGGCTGGTCGATCACCACCACGTCGCCCGCCGTTCCGACGAGGTCGAGGAGCTTCTTGCCCTCCTCGGGCAGGTCGAAGACGTGTTTGGTCTTCAGCACCAGTTGCCAACCCGCCTGCCCGAGCCCGGCCGCCCGGAAGGCCCGGATCAGGGCGTGCGGGTTCTTGCGGGCGAGATAGCTCGAGCCGTCGAAGGCGTAGAGGATCACCCGCTTGGACGGGTCGATGGCGAAGGCCTTGCGCAGGTTCGCCTTGGCGGCGGCGCTCGCCGGCTCGCCGGCCTCGTTCTCGACCACGTAGGGCACGACGTCGACCGGGATGTCGGTGATCTGCCGGAAGATCGCCGCGCAGAACTCCGTGGGGGCCCAGATCGCGTCGAGGCCGTCGACGGTGGGCAGCCAGCCGCCGGGCACGTGGGAGGTCTCCCAGACGAACAGCCCGATCTTCAGCCGCGCCGCCGCGGCGATCGCCCGCTGCCGGTCGCTCATCAGCGAGTGCCAGCTGTCGCCGTTGAAGTGCACCAGCGCGACGTCCGCGGGCCCCGAGAAGGTCCGGGCCTGCCACGCGGGCGCCACCCGGGCATGGACGTGGAACGGCCGCTCCATCGGGTGGACATTCAGCGCGAAGGGCGCGCGGTGCAGGGCGCGGGCGTAGCTGCGGGCCGCGACGCCGAGCCCGTTGGCGTAGTTCATCGGTGAGACGAAGGCGACGCGCAGCGGCCGCTCCGGCGCCTGGGGCTTGCGCAGGTCCGCCCAGACCCTGCCGCCCGGATACGTGTAGGTCACGTCGAGCCGGTCGAGGTCGAAGCCGCGCTCGGCGATCGCCTCCCGCACCGCCGCCCCGCCGATCGCGGCGTGCTCGCCCAGCAGCGAGCGCTTCACGAACGGGAAGCCCTGGGCCAGCATGTTCTCCCAGTCGAACAGGGTGCGGTTGTTGCGCGGGTCGTTGACCAGCGACATGTGCTTGTTCTGGGCCGAGAACAGGCTGCGCATACCGAGGCCGGCGGCGCGCATCCGTCCCGAGAAGGTCAGCTCGCACTCGGTGATCACCGCGTTCTTGTCCGGCCAGTTCGCCACGGCCTGGAGGAACTGGCTGAACGCATAGGAGGACAGGCAGCGCTTCTTCAGGGCCAGGAAGAAGCTCTGGAGGTGGTGGCTGTAGTAGAAATTGTCGGCGAGCCCGATCACCGCCTCCGGGAAGGCGTCGATCTTGGCGAGCAGGCCGGCGAAGTCGGCGCGGTCGAGGGGCCCGACGAGGCTGTCGTTGGCGAGGTAGAGCGTCTCGGAATCGAGGAGGTCGGTGTCCTCTAGGAGGACATGCGCCCAGGCGGCGAAGTCGAAGCCACGGTTCTCGCGGAGATAGACGGAGGCGCAGAGATCCAGGATCGCCTGGGGCACGGCGTTCTTGTGCTGGTCGGCGGCGATGATCAGGACGAGGTCGGTCCCGTTCTCCGCGAAGGCCCTCAAGTAGGGCTCGACATGGCCGCGGATCCGCCCCTCGGGGCAGTGGGTGATGAACAGGGCCGTGCGGCCGTGCCGGCGGGCCGTGCGCTTCAGGCAGGAGAGGCGCGCGTCGGAGGCTTCCGGCACAGCGGCGCCGGGGACGCGGCGGGTCAGGCGGCCGGCCTCCAGGCCGGTGGTGACGTAGTCGACCAGCGGGTTGAGGCCCAGCGCGGCGACCTTCGGGTAGCGGGCGCGGTACCAGGGCGCGTCGAAGCGCGGCGACGGGCTCGTCGTGCGCCCGCCATCGGCGAGGAAATGCGCCAGCGGGTTCTGCCCGGCCGCGTCGTCGGCCGCGCGGGTCGCCAAGTAGGTCTCGGCGTACCAGCGCGTGTCGAACCAGGGCCCGGGATCGAGCCCCTCGGCGGCGCCGTGCTCCAGGTAGTGGACCAGGGGGTTGAGGCTGTCGGCCCGGACCGCGGCGGATTGCGCCGCGTACCAGTCGGGATCGAACAGCGGATGGGGCGCGTAGCGGCGGTAGCCGCCGGCCATCACGTAGTGCTCCAGCGGCTCGAGCCCGCTGGTCTCCGCCTCGGGGCAGCGCGCCCGGTAGAACGCCGCGTCGAACAGGCCCGACCGGCGGATCAGGTCGACATGCCGGGACAGGCCGGCGAATTCCTCCGGGTTGCGCAGGTAGCCCTGCTTCCGGCCGGTCTCGAAGAAGTGGCTGAGGGCGTTGCCGCCGGCCGCGCGGGCATCCGGGTAGCGGGACAGGTACCAGGCGGTGTCGAACAGCGGCGACGGGTCGGTGTCGGACCGGGACAGGAAATCGGAGAACGCCCGGGCGCGGTGCTCGGCGCCGCCGAGATAGCGCTCCGCGTACCAGTCCGGATCGAACAGGGGGTTGGGCCGGAGACCCGCCGCGGCGCCGCGGTCGATATAGTGGAGCAGCGGGTTGATGCCCTCGGCCCGGAGGCCGGGAACGGAATCGAGGTAGAGATCGCCGTGGAACAGCGGGTGCGGCCAGCGGCCCTCGCGGCCGCCATGGACCGCGTAGTGGAGCGCGGGATCGAGTCCCTCGCCGACGACGTCGGGATAGCGCCGCGCGTACCAGGCCGGATCGAACAGGCCGGATTCCTTGACCGCGCGGACGAGGTCCGCCTGACGGGGCTCGCTGCGGCGGCGGCGCTTCAGGCGCCGGGTCAGCGGGCGCGCGAGGGATTGCGCCGCACCGGCGAGGCCGGCCTTCTCCGACGATCCGACGACGAACACATCTCGAAGGCGCATGGTCAGGTCCGGATACGCGGGAAGCCCGCAAAGCTGCCCACGCCGCGATCCGCGAGAGACATCAGAGGGTTCGGCCGGCCCGGCGGTCGCGGGTGAGGACCGCCCCGGCTTGGGCGCCTTCCTAAAGGTCCGGGTCGCCTACGCCAAGACCTGCGCCCGGGGAGGCGGTTTCGCTTCGGGTTGTGGTGTCGGGTCCACGCCGCGATAGCGGCGCCGCGGACCGAATCATCCGGGCAAAATCGTGCGACGATGGCGTGCGGCGATCCCGACCTTGCCAGCCCGGCACCAGAAGCCCCACACTTGTCGGAATGGCCAGAGGGGTCCCGCGGGGCTCCGGACAGGAGATGGATAGCGGCATGACGCAGGGGATCAGCCCGGCCACGACCCTCGACGACGGCATCGTGGCGACCGCGGAGAGCTGCCTCGCTGCCGTCGGCGCGGCCCGCGAGGCGATCCACGGGGTGATCTTCGGCCAGGAGAAGGTCGTCGATCTCGCCCTCGTGACCATCCTGGCCGGCGGCCACGGGCTGCTGGTGGGCCTGCCGGGGCTGGCCAAGACCAAGCTCGTGGAAACGCTCGGCACCGTGCTGGGCCTCGACGCGCGGCGCGTGCAGTTCACCCCGGACCTGATGCCCTCCGACATCCTCGGCACCGAGATCCTGGAGGAGGATGCCGAGCGTCGCCGCGCCTTCCGGTTCGTGCAGGGGCCGGTCTTCACGCAGCTCCTGATGGCCGACGAGATCAACCGGGCGAGCCCGCGCACGCAGTCGGCCCTGCTCCAGGCCATGCAGGAGGGC
>NZ_BACT01000348.1:0-3680 GCF_000333255.1 Methylobacterium sp. B1
GCCCAAAGCCGCGGGGAAGCTCGGAAACGTGATGATGCCCTCGACACGATCGAGGGAGATCGTCCGGAGCGTGCCGTCGCGCAGGCCGGTCAGATCCGCGACATGGACGTCGGCCGCGGCCGGCTCCAGCTGGGGGAAGTCTGCCGGAGACAGTCCCAGGAACTCGAAGTTCGCCATAGCTGGCGTCAGCGCCGAGATGAGGACCGTCACGGTCCCGGCGATGGCGAAGGCGAGGACGAAGTCCTGCAGGGCCCGCAACCGGCCGCTGAAGCCCAGCAGGATGACCGCCAGCATGGTCTGCAGGATCAGGCTGCGATAGGCGAGCGAGAGCACCAGCCCGAGCCGCGGATGGCCGTCCACGAAGGCCAGGTAGGCGCGCCAGTCCAGACCGAGCCGCTGGTCCCAGGCGTAAAAGGTCGCGTCCCAGAGCGGCCCGCCGGTGCTCGCCACGGCGTAGGACAGGGCGGCCGCGCAGGCGCTGAAGGCGATGACCTGCGCCAGGCCGTCGAGCGTGGCCGCGATGCGCGGTTCGGGACGGCGCGTGCGATAGATCAGCGCCAGGGCTTCGAGGCCCAGGCAGGCGCCGAGCGTGACGAGCGCGCTGTCCCAGGCGAAGCGCAGCCCGGCGATCGCCATCCAGACGCCGGTCGCGACCAGCATGGCGGCGATCAGAGGCCAGCTGCCGACGCGGCCTCGGGAACGCTCAGCGAACATCGGGGCCGATCGCGTGTGGCGCTGTCATCGAAGGTCTTGAGGCCGGACTGGCCGGGGATGGTCCCGCACAAGTCTTAAGGATCCGCATCGGAAAAGCCCGGCTTCGCCGCGTCGACCCGGGCGCGTCGATCCGAGCCCGCAGGCGCCATCGGCCGGCCAGCCCGTCGACCACGCCCTCGGCGCCCCTGCGGACGGCCCGGATCGGCCCTCGCAGCGACAGGGCTACCAGCAGGTGCAGCGGCAGACCGACGGCGGCCAGCAGCACCAGAAGACCCCACCTGTCCCAGTCCGGACGATACGGCGCCAGGAGCAGGAAGGCGCCGCTGACGATGTAGAGATCGAAGCTCGTCCGCCCCAGGAAGGCCGCCACCGCGCGCGGCGGACCGCGCAGCCGGCCCGCGACCGCTAGCATGAACCCGCAGCCCCCCACGGCCGTGACCGCGAAGAGCGCCGGGTTGCCGTACTGCCCCGTCGCGACATGGACGAAGTTCCGCGGCGCGCAGAGGAGGAGCACGGCCAGACCGCAGACGCCGAGCAGCGCGGACGCGTCGAGCGCGCGCCGGCCGAGCCGCCGGCCCGCGACGTAGAACGGCAGGGCGCCGAGGAGCGCGTGGATCTGCCAGAACGGGAAGGCCTGCGCGCTGCAGATCCAGGACACGGCCAGGGCGCCGCCCAGAACGACCCAATAGGCATGGGGAAAGGCCAGGGCGAGCGCGGCGGCGTAGACCACCCGCACCAGCCCCAGGGCGACCAGGAACCAGAGCACGCTCAGGCTGAGGTCACGGGCGCGCAGCATGTCGAGGAGTGCGCTCCCCGGCGAAACGGTGCCGTCGAGAAGCGGCGGGATCAGCGCGAGGGTGCTGAACGCCAGCGCCGTGAGGACGAGCTTCAGGGCGGAGAGGCTCGCCGCGGCGATATCCTCATCCCCCCTGACCCGGTCGACCATCCCGCAGAGCAGGAAGAAGAACGGCATGTGGAAGGCGTAGATGACCCGCCAGACCGCGAGGGCGGGCCCCGGGCTGGGCCCCGACGGGCCGTAGAAGACGGGCTGCAGGAGGTGGCCGAAGAGGACCAGCAGCACGGCGAGGCCGCGCGCGGCGTCGAGCTGCGTGTCGCGGTGTCGGGCCATGAGATCGGTTCGCGGCATCGGAAACCGGATGATGCCGCGCCATGTTTTAGCAAGCCGTATCACCCGCTTGCGGAATCCACCCTCGACGGCGCCCGCGCAGCGCCGCGCGTCGGGACGCACCGGCGGGCCGCGCCTTGATCTCAGCCGGTGACGAGGGCGCGGGCCCGGCGCAGCCAGCGCAGGGACGCCTCGATCAGGGTCGGGCTGCGATGCTTGAGGATGGCCGATTTCAGCAGCGTCCGGGGCACCTCCCAGAGCTGGACGGATCCCACGGGGAAATGCGCCACGTCGCCCGGCGTCAGGTGATGGCGCCGGCCATCCGCGTCGGTGATGAAGACCTCGCCGTCGAGGATGGTGACGATCTCGTCGGCGTGGTGGGTCCAGCGGAACGTGCTGGCCGTGGTGCGCCACAGGTAGACCTGCGCGCTCCCGTCATGGGTCTGCGCGACTTCCGCGACCTCGGTGACCGGATCGCCCGCGACGACCCAGTGCGCTGGGATCGGCGCCGGGGCAAAGGCGGCCCCGCCGGGCCGGATCGCCGTGCTGGCGACGGGACGCCCCTGCTCGTGCAGCCGGATCTCGGCGAAGGCGCCGGCGCCGACCAGAACCGGCAGGATGGCGGCGGCGACGAGAAACTTCTTCACGTTCAGCTCCGCACCTCGGCGCGCGGCCCGCTTTCAGGCGAAGACAAGACTATCCGCGCATTGCCCACGCAGGGGTAGCGGCTCGGGCGACCCTGTTCCAGCACAACCCCAAGATCTTCTTGGGTCGTCCTTAATGCGCCCGCGCCGGAGCGGACGCGGCCCGGGCCGCCCGTGCGATCCGGCTCAGGCCGCGTCGGCCCGGCGCTCCGTGATCCAGCGCGTCGCGTCGGCCCGCGGGGCGACGACATCGGTGTCGATGCGCAGTTGCGGGCTGTAGGCCGGATCCTCCGCGATGACGTCGCCCCAGCGGCGCAGGAAGCGCGCGATCTGCGAGCCTGGCGCGAAGCTGGTCTGCCGCGAGGCGCTCTCGTGATGCGCCATCTCGGCGAACGGCGTGTAGACGATGCGGTAGCCGAGCTGCCGCATCTTCAGGCACAGGTCGACGTCGTTGAAGTCGAGGGCGAAGGCCTCGTCGAAGCCGTTCACGGCCTCCAGCACCGCCTTGCGGGTGGCGAAGAGCGCGCCGGTCACCGCCGAGCAGTCGCGCTGCGTCAGGGCCCAGTCGCCGTAGGTCGGCTCGGCCGCGTCCCGGTTGTACCAGGGGTGGGCGAACACGTCGAAGATGCCGCCGGTCATACCGGCATGCTGGATCTTGCCCGTGGGAAACAGCAGCCGGCCGCCGACCCCGCCGACGCCGCGGTCCAGCGCGAAGGCCAGGAGCGCCTCGATCCAGCCGGGCCGGCGCACGACGAGATCGTCGTTCATCAGGATGACGAGATCCGTCTCGGCCGCGCGCCAGAGCGTGTTCATCTTGGCCGCGTAGTTGAACCGCTCCCCCGGAGCCCGGGTGGTCAGCAGGCGGGTCACGGCGAACCGGTCGGAGCGCCCGCGATAGATCGCGTCGTCGGCCACGTCGTCGCCGATCAGCACGCGGATCCTGTCGGCCGGGTAGGTGCTGCGGCCGAGGCTGTCGAGCAGGTTGATCACATGCGGCTTGGCGCCCTCCACGACGCGACCCTGATCGTCCTTCGGGCGGCTCTGGTTGGTCGGCACCACCAGGGTCACGCTGGGCCGCGCGTCGAAGGTCCGGCGGATCTCCAGCGTGTCCGCGGTCAGCCCGGAGACGGCGCGCAGGGGCAAGCCGGACGCGTCGAACCACCGGTCGAGGGCGTGGCGCGGGCCGACGCTCGCCT
>NZ_BACT01000347.1:0-18572 GCF_000333255.1 Methylobacterium sp. B1
TAGAACGTCGCCCGGGTGACGCCGAGCTGGTCCAGGGTGGCGCGCACCGGCAGATGGGATTGCTCGACCAGCCGGATGATCTCCAGCTTCTCAGAGGCCGGGTACCTCATGCCTCGTCGCCNCCAGCCCCGGTCAGACTTTTTTTCAGCAGGCGGTTTTCCAGGACGAGATCGGCTACGACCTCCTTCAGCGCACCCGCCTCGCGACGCAGGTCCTGGACCTCGTCGGCGGTCGCGGCACGGGCCGTGTCGCCGGCCAGCCGCTTCTTGCCGGCTTCCAGGAACTCCTTGGACCAGCCATAGTACATCGAGCTGGCGATGCCTTCGCGCCGGCACAGCTCGGCGATGCTGTCCTCACCGCGCCCGAACCTGTTCGCTCCGTCTTCCGGTGGGTCGTTGCGCATCGTCTTGGCCCCTCAACCATCGTGAGGTTGCACTCACAGGTTGAGAAGCGTCAACCGCCCTCCGGGCCGTCGATGAGCGGTCGAGCGTCGCAGCCCGATTGCGCCGCGCGGCTATCGGGCAGGCCCGTCCGGGACCTGGCTGCAGGGCGGGAACAGGGGACGGGGGATAGAGGATTTTCGGGCCGCAGCCGAACCGGGTTGAGGATGGGGCTGCGAATTTACCCGTGGTTAACCACAACTTTTACGTGCAGAATCGGTCCTGCAGAGCCCCGCGCGAAGGTGAAGGCCCTGTCGAACGCAGAAGGGCTCCCGCGGCCATCTCCGCGGGAGCCCTTCTCATCGGTGCTCCACTGGGAGCGACCGGCCCGTTTTACTTGATGAGGGCGATGAGAGCCTTGCCGGCCTTGGAGTTCAGCTCCTTGGCATCGAGCGTGCCGTCGTTGTCCGGATCGGCCATCTTGAAGCGCTCGCCGACCGCCGCGAGGTACTCCTTCTTGTCGAGGGTGCCGTCGCTGTCCGGATCGGCCCGCTTCACGCCGGCCTGGCTGAGGCGGCCCTTCAGCTCGCGGGCGTCGAGGGTCCCGTCGGCGTCCTTCTCGAGACGATCGAAGGTCGCGGAGGCCACCGCCTCCACTTCCTTCATGTCGACGGTGCCGTCGTTGTCGGTGTCGATCATCTTGACGGCGCTCGCTCCGCCCATCGGCTTCGCCAGCGCGGCCGGAGCAGAGAGGCCGCACACCGCGAGGGTCACTGCCGCGAAGCCACTGATGAAACGAAGGGTCATTGCCAGATGCTCCCGAAAAATTATGCCCGATCTTCCTAGTCGCCGACTCCTCATGCTGCAAGTGCGAAATTGCGCCCCGAGGGCAGATCGGCGCGGCTCGGGGGGCACAGACATAGAGAAAGGGGCCGGCTGCAGCCGACCCCTGAAGAGAGCGCATAGTCGCCGGACGGCGCGCGGCGGCGCGTTTCAGTATCCGTCGCCGGGCCGAATCATCGGAGCTTTACCGAATCACGGCCGGCGGCCCGGGCGATCCGCGAGAGAGGCGCCGGCGAGACGGATCCCGAAAGCCCTAACCGGCCGCGGGACCGCCGCCCGGGACAATGATCACCGCACGTCCGGTCAGGCGAGGGTCGCGAGATCCTGGAACCAGTGCTGCGCCTGGATGTAGCTCTTCACCCGCGGCGAAAGCGCGTGCGGATTGGTGTCGTGGACCACCCAGACCTGCACGGCATCGTCGACGACGATCTCGTGGATGCGCGCCAGCAGCCTGTTCTGCTCAGCCACATCGAGGCTCGCCTTGACCTTGTCGCAGAGGGCGTCGACCTCGGGATTGCGGTAATGGCTCCAGTTCACCCCGTTCGGGGCGATCTGCCGCGAATCGTAGAAGCGCAGGATCGCGTAGAACGGGTCCGAGGTGACGTAGGCGATGTTGCCGGCGCTCACGCCCTTGAGGCTCGGATCCGCGGCGCCCTGGCGCCACGCGGTGTAGGCCACCTCCAGCTCGACGGTCTTGAACTCCACCTGGATGCCGACCTCCGCCCAGCTCTGCTGGACGAACTCGTTGATCGGCAGCGACAGCATCTGCCCCGTCCCCCCGGTCGGGATCAGCACCGTGGCCTTCACGGGGTTCTTGACCGAGTAGCCGGCCTCCTCGACGAGTTTGCGGGCCTGATCCACGTCGGTCTTGATCTTGAAGCTCGGCTTGCCGAACCACGGGCTCGATTCCTGCACCTGCCCGACGGCCGGCTGGGCAAGGCCGCCCATCAGTTCGACGACGCCCGCGCGGTCGATGGCGAGGTTGGCGGCCTTGCGCAGGCGCAGGTCGCGCCAGGGAGAGCCCTCCAGCATCGACAGGTGGTAGTTCCAGACATGGGGCGTCTCGTTGCCCACCACCCGCATGCCGGCGGCCTTCAGGCGCGGCACCGCGTCGGGCGCGGGCGATTCGATCAGGTCGACGCTGCCCGACAGGAGCGCGTTCACCCGGGCGAGATCCTCGGGCACGCAGGTGAGGGTCAGCTTCGCGAGCTTCGGGACCCGCTTCGGGTTCCAGTAGCCGACGTTCGGCAGCAACTCGAGGCGCACCCGCGGCACCAGCTGCCCCAGCCGGAACGGCCCGGTCCCCGAGGGGTCGAAGGCGAACTTCGCCCAGTCCTTCCCGACCTTCTCATACTGCGCCGGCGATGAGATCAGGAACCAGAGCATCTGGTAGGGGAACAGGCTGTCGGGCGTCTTCGTGACGACCTGGATGGTCTTCGCGTCGAGCTTCCGGTAGCTCGCGACCCCGGGCAGGCGCGGCCGGACCTGGGCGGCCTGCCGCTGGTCGAAATGCGGCGCCTCCTTGTTCAGCACCTTGTCGAAGTTCCAGATCACGGCGTCGGCATCGAAGGTCGAGCCGTCGTGGAAGGCCACGCCCTCCCGCAGGTGGAAGGTCCAGACCTTGGGATCGGCCGGATCGGCCTCCCAGGCGGTGGCGAGCCCGGGCACCATCCGGCCCGGCCGGTCCGCGACGTCGAGTTCCCAGGCGACCAGGGGATCGTAGAGGGTCAGGCCGGTGAACTGGTAGCCGCCGGCCCCCCGGTCGGGCTGACCGGTGGTGAGCGGCAGGTCGGTCATCGAGATGCCGTAGGTCAGGGTGCCGGGGGCCGCGCCCTGCGCGCCGGCCCGGCCCGCCGCCCCGAGCGCGGCGAGGGCGACGCCCCCGGCCATCAGGGATCGGCGTGTCGGCTTGATCGGGTCCATCGTGTCTCTCGGCTGAAGGCGCGGGCGTCGCAGGGCGCGGCACCCGCCTTCAGGCGCGCGGCGGCGCTGTCCGGACCGTGCCCCCATGCGGCACACCGAATGATGCATGCATCATGCCCGACGGGCCGGGCCCCGGGTCCGCTCCGGTCAGACCTCCCAGACCTGGCCGGGTCTGAGGGCGAGGAACCGCCCGGGCGCGATGCCGGCCCCGCCGAGGGCGGCCGTCAGCGCCTCCGCGGGCCGCTCGACGCCCTCGTCGGTGAGTTGGAACGTGCCCCAGTGGTGGCCGAGGGCCTGCTCGGCGCCGAGCAGCGCGAAGGCCCTCACCGCCTCGGCCGGATCGACGTGCTGGGCCTGCATGAACCAGCGCGGCTCGTAGGCCCCGATCGGCAGCGTCGCGAGGCGGGGCGGCCCGAAGCGGGCCCGGATGTCGGAAAAGAGCGATCCGTCGCCGAAGCCGGTATCGCCGACGTGGTAATGCACGCCGCGGGGCGAGGTGATCACGAAGGCGCACCACAGCGCCATCCGCCGGTCGTTCACGCCCCGGGCCGACCAGTGGTTGGCGGGCACGAGATGGACCTGCAGGCCGTCGCCGAGATCGACCGACTGCCCCCAGTCGCGGGTCTCGACATGCATCGTGTCGTCGTAGCCGCGCAGGATCGTGTCGTTGCCCAGCGGCGCCACGATCAGCGGCTGGTGCGCCTGCCAGATCCGGGCGAGGCTCGGCCCATCGAGATGGTCGTAGTGATTGTGGGTGACCAGCACCGCATCGATGGGCGGCAGGTCGGCGAAGGCGATGCCCGGCGGGTTGACGCGCTTCGGCCCGGCGAATCGGACCGGGCTCGCACGCTTGGCGAAGACCGGATCGATCAGGATGTTCCGGCCGGCGACCTGCACGAGGTAGCTCGCATGGCCGATCAGCACGACCCGCAGGCCCGCCACGCGCTCGGGCGGCCGGTCGGCGGGATAGGGGCTGGGAAAACTCTTCGGCCAGGGCTCGCGCTGCCGCTTGGCCTGCCAGCGCAGCACGTCGGACAGCGCCTTGTCGGTGGCCTGCTCCGGCAGGAAGAACCGCAAACCGTCGAAATGGTCGGAGGTCGGGCCGCGGTAATAGGGGTTCCGGCCGCGCCGGTGCGCGGCATAGCCGACACCGCCGAGCGTCATGACCGTGGCCGCACTCGCGACCGTGAGCAGGCTGCGCCGTTTCATGGATCCGAGATGGCCGGATCCGGGGGCCGGTCAAGCGCCCGGGTGGCGCGACGGGGAGCCTCAGGCGCCTGCGGGACGCCGCCGGCTCACTCCACCATCTCGGCGGCGAGCGACAGGCGCGCCCGGTAGACGATCTTGCCAACGCCGTCGCGGACACAGGCGACATAGTCCTGACGCTCGACATCCGGCAGCATGTCGCGGGCGATCGCCGACATGATGCGGGTCACCTTGGCGCGGGCGGCGGGGAGGTCCGGCAGGTCGAAGCCGACCTCGTCATGGATCGGCTGCGAGCCGTCGTGCAGGTCGATGAAGAAGCGGGGCATCGGCTCGAAGCGTCTCAAAGAGAAGTCGTTCGCCGAGAAGATTGATCTTGCTATGGTTAATGATGCCTTAAATTTCAGGTTTTGAGGCCGCTCGGTCGCTCGGCCGACGCCGCCGCTGCGACGATCGGAGGGCGCGCATCGGGCAGTCCGGCGAAGGGCCCGTCCGGTGGATTGCGCCCGTCCTGGGCCTCAGACCGACGAGCTTTTTTCGGGATGAAGGGCGGACTGGAGATCCGCCGCCGCAGCGCCGATGGGCAGCGCGTTGGCCCGGGTTGGGCCCGTTCCGAGGGCCGGCTCGGCGCACGAGAGAACCGCGAGAGAGATTCGCGGAAAACTAACGGAGCCGCGTCCGGCGCGGACGTCCCGGCCCGGACGAGCGAGGGCACGGGCTGCCTCGATCGGGCGACGACCGTTCGACAGGCCGCGCCCGACCCTTCAGCCGGGATCGTCGGCGGGCTTCTCGCCCGGGGGCGCGAACAGATCCTCCGGCGCCGCCACGGTGACGCGGCGCTGCGCCATGTCGAGCACCGGCACGAAGGCCTTGGTGAAGGGCAGGAGCGCCGTGGCGCCGCCGTTCGGAGGGCGCAGCTCCAGAAGATCGCCGCCACCGTAGTTCGGCACGGCCACGATCGTCCCGACGAGTGTCCCGGCCTCGTCCACCGCCGTGGCGCCGATCAGGTCGGCCGTATAGACCTCGTCGTCGTCCTCGGGGGCCGTCAGGCGGTCGCGAGGGATGAACAGGGCGACGCGGTTGAGCGCCTCGGCGGCGCTGCGGCCGGAGACGCCCTTCACCCGGGCGATCAGCATGTCGGGTGATGAACCGGGGGCGAGACGCACGTCGGCGAGCGTCAACGACCGTCCGTCCGCGGTCAGCAGGGCGCCGTAGCCGGCGATCGCCCGCGGATCGCCGGTGTAGGATTTGAGCCGGACCTCGCCGTTGAGGCCGTGCGCCCGCCCGAATTCGCCCAGCAGGACGAGGTTCGGATCGGGCGGCACGGGGAGCGGTGCCGGCTTGGGGGCCGGCGCCTTGGGTGAGGTCGCCGCATCGGGGGCGATCTTGCCGATCGCCGAGCTCGTGCGGCCGCGGCGGCCGCCGTCGCGGGGCGTGGAACCTGCGGGGCGGCGCGCCATGATCGGGCGCCTTACGCGGCGGCGTCCTCGGCGGGCGCCGCGGCCTTCTCGGCGCGCTTGGCGGCGCGCTCCTTGGCCTTCTCGCCCGGCTCGGCCTTCTGCGGGTTGTTGCGGGTCGGGCGCTTGGCGAGACCGGCCTGGTCGAGGAAGCGCAGGACGCGGTCGGTCGGCTGCGCGCCCTTGGCGAGCCAGCTCTGGATCTTCTCGTTGTCGAGCACGATGCGGGCCGGATCGTCCTTGGCCTTCATCGGGTCGTAGGCGCCGACCTTGTCGATGAAGCGGCCGTCGCGGGGGGCGCGGGCGTCGGCGACGACGATGCGGTAGTACGGGCGCTTCTTGGCGCCACCGCGGGTGAGACGGATCTTGAGGGCCATGGTCTGACTACTTTCGCTGTTGCTCGATCTGGGACTCGTGGTCCGCCTTGATCGACTGGTGGTGCCGAATGACTTCCTTGACCACGAAGGCCAGAAATTTCTCGGCGAAGTCGGGGTCGAGCTTGGCCTCGACCGCGAGCTTGCGGAGCCGGGCGACCTGACGGGCCTCCCGGTCCGGATCGGAAGGGGGGATCCCCTTTCGGGCCTTGAGCTCGCCGACCCGCTGCGTGCAGCGGAAGCGCTCGGCGAGGAGATGGATCAGCGCCGCATCGAAATTGTCGATGCTCTCCCGCAGACGCGCGAGTTCGGGATCGACGGCTTGAGCGGAGAGGATGCTCATTTCTTCTTCCCCGGCATGAACCCACCGAGACCCGGCAGCTTCGGACCGCCCAGGCCCGGAAGTCCGGGAAGCTTAGGCATTCCGCCCCCGCCCAGGCCCGGCGGCATCGGCGGCAGCTTGCCGCCGAACTGCTTCTCAAGCTGCGCGATCTGCTCCGGCGTCGGCTCCGGCATGCCGGGGGGCAAGCCGGGCATGCCGCCGCCCATCCCACCGCCGCCGAGGCCGAACATCGAGCCGAGCGCCTGCCCGATCCCGCGCTTGCCCTGGCCCATCGCCTTCATCATGTCGGCCATGGTCCGGTGCATCTTGAGCAGCTTGTTGATCTCCGAGACATCGACCCCCGAGCCCGCCGCGATGCGCTTCTTGCGGCTGTTCTTGAGGAGGTCGGGGTTCTTCCGCTCCTGCGGGGTCATCGACGAGATGATCGCCCGCTGGCGCTTGAACATCTTCTCGTCGAGGTTGGCGCCCTCGACCTGCTTCTTGATCGCGCCCATGCCGGGCAGCATGCCCATCAGGCCACCGATGCCGCCCATCTTCTCCATCTGGGCGAGCTGCATGGACAGGTCCTCAAGATCGAACTTGCCCTTGCGCATCTTCTCCGCGGTGCGGAGCGCCTGCTCGTGGTCGATGGTCTCGGCCGCCTTCTCGACCAGCGAGACGATGTCGCCCATGCCGAGGATGCGGTTGGCGACGCGGGCCGGATGGAACTCCTCCAGGGCGTCGACCTTCTCGCCGACGCCGACGAGCTTGATCGGCTTGCCGGTGACCGCGCGCATCGAGAGCGCCGCGCCGCCGCGGGAATCGCCGTCCATGCGGGTCAGCACGATGCCGGTGACGCCGAGCCGCTCGTCGAAGGCGCGGGCGGTGTTGACCGCGTCCTGGCCGGTGAGCGCGTCGGCGACCAGCAGCACCTCGTGCGGCCGGGTCGCGGCCTTCACCTCGGCGGCCTCGGCCATGAGGCCCTCGTCCACCGTGGTGCGGCCGGCGGTGTCGAGCATCACCACGTCGAAGCCGCCGAGGCGGGCGGCGTCCATGGCGCGCTTGGCGATCTGCACCGCCGACTGGCCGGCGATGATCGGCAGGGATTCGACGCCGACCTGCTTGGCCAGCACCGCGAGCTGCTCCATGGCGGCCGGGCGGCGCGTGTCGAGGGAGGCGAGCAGCACCTTGCGCTTCTCGCGGTCGGAGAGGCGGCGGGCGATCTTGGCGGTCGTGGTGGTCTTGCCCGAGCCCTGCAGGCCGACCATCAGGATCGGCACCGGCGCGGGGGCGTTGAGGTCCACGGTCTCGGCATCGGTGCCGAGCATCGCCACGAGCTCGTCGTTGACGATCTTCACGACCATCTGGCCGGGCGTCACCGACTTCAGCACGACGGCGCCGACGGCCTTCTCCTTCACCCGGTCGGTGAAGCCGCGGACCACCTCCAGGGCGACGTCGGCCTCCAGCAGGGCGCGCCGCACCTCGCGCATGGCGGCGGTGACGTCGGCCTCGGTGAGCGCGCCGCGGCGCGTCAGCCCCGAGAGGATGCCGGAGAGGCGGTCGGAGAGGCCTTCGAACATGATCCTAGAGCCCCGCCGTCACTGTTCGAGCCCGGCGCGCTCGACGCGGCGGGCCTGCAGGGCCGCCTCGAAGCCGCGCACCGCGCTCGCGAACTTGTCCCGGCACTCCGGGTTGCAGAAGCCGACCACGGCCCCGTTGTAGAGGGTCAGCGAATCCCCCGAGATCGGCTTGCCCGACCACGGGCAGGTCTCGTTGATCGCGTCCTCGATGTTCAACGCTTCTTGATCGCGCGTCATGGGATGCCTCGGCCGGCGGATCCCGTCGCCGCGAATCGGCCAACACCCATCGCGCCCGAGGGCGCGGACGCGCTGTCGGGCGTTGACCTCCGGTCTCATAGGACCGGTCGGCTTGGCATCGGTCGATCTGCAACGGATCGGGAGGGCGGGGCGTAGCGGTACACGGCCGGAAAGTCAATTTTCCAGCCCCGCCGCCGGCGGCGGCGTGCCGGAATGGGCAGCCGATCGAAGTGCGGCTTTACCGAACGTTAAGCATGTTCGGATTGTCTTCGTGCCATATTCGCTCAGGACGCCCTCCGATGTCGGAACCCGCCCGCTCCCTCTCGCCGACCGAGTCCGGCAGCTTCCCCGCCACCGGCCCGCTCCGCGACTGGCTGGCGGCGATGAAGGCCCACGCGCCGACGGAGACGCACGGCGACGCGCGGCCGGCCGAGGCCCAGCCGGAACCGAAGCGGGTCCGCGGCGGCGAGGCGGCGTGGTCGCCCCGGGTCGTGCCGGCCCCCGAGGCGCCGCGGGCGGCGACCGAGGATCCCGACATCGCCGAGCTGATGGCCGAGAACCTGATGCTCAAGGCCAAGCTCCGCGTGGAAGCCGGGCGCCAGGACGAGTTGCAGGCGATCCTGGCCGAGGAGATCCGGACCCTGCGCGAGCACATCCGCGACGAGATCGGCTCGCTGGAGGATCTGCGGGCCGAGCAGGAAGAGATCCGCATCGAGCGCGAGGAGTTCCGCGGGGAGCGGGAACGCTTCCGGATCGAGCGCGAGGAGATGCGCGCCGAGCGCGACCGGGCGCTTGCGGACCGCGACGCCCTGCGGTCCGAGCGGCTGACCCTGGTCGGCGAGCGCGATGCCCTGCGCGAGGAGCGCGACCTGTGGCGCGCCCGGACCGAGGCGCTGGCCCAGCCGCTGTTCCAATCCCAGCGGCGCTGACGCGGCATCCGAACCCCGAAACGACGAAGGGCCACCCGCGAGGGTGGCCCTTCCATTGCCGAACCGTGCTGTCCGGCGGAACTGTCCCGAGATCGGGTCTCTGACGCGTCTTAGAGCGACGCGCCGGAGGCGACGGTCCAGGTCCGAAGAGCCGAGACACACGGCTGATGACAATGAGACACTGGATCACCTCCTTTCGTTGGTTGCGGGTGACGCGAAGGTAAGTGGCCGCGCCCGGCTTGTGAAGCCCCGCGCCTGCGCCCGTTTGTCCTCTCCCGGCCCGCGCTTCCCCGCATCTCCGGCGGGGCGTATGACGGGTGCCCCGAGGTCAGCCCGTACCGCCTTGAACGCGCCCTTCGCCAATCCGCAACGTCCCGCCGACGAGGCCGCGCTCGATCCCGACGCGATGCGCCAGCCTCTGGGCAATGCGTGGTACTGCGTCGGGCAGGCCCGGAGCCTCGGCACGGCAGACAGCCAGACGGGCCTGCGGGCCGTGGAACTCAACGGCGAGCAGATCGTGCTGGGCCGCGCCCCCGACGGCACGCCATTCGCGCTGCGCGACCGCTGCCCCCATCGCGGCATGGCCCTGTCGAAGGGCCGCTTCGACGGCGATACCCTGATGTGCCCGTTCCACGGCTGGCGCTTCGGCACAGACGGGCGCTGCCGCGACGTCCCGACCCTGTCGGAGCACGACGCGGCCGACTTCTCCCGCATCCAGGTGCAGCGCTTCCCCATCCGCGAGAGCGCCGGCTTCCTCTGGGTCAACCCGCATATCGGTCCCGCCACCGGGGCTGTGCCGGAGGTGCCCACGCTGGATTTCGCGCCGGCCGGCTCCCTCGTGGTCGAACTCGTGGTCGAGGCCTCCTTCGACCTCACCACCCTGAGCCTCGTCGATCCCGGGCACGTCGCCTTCGTCCACGATTCGTGGTGGTTCCGGCCCTCGAAGCAGCTCCGCGAGAAGGTGAAGACCTTCCAGCCGGTGCCCCACGGCTTCGTGATGACGAGCCACGCCACCACGACGAGCTCGCCGGTCTACCGCCTGCTCGGCGGCGTCCCCGAGGTGGAGATCGAGTTCCGCCTGCCCGGCGTGCGGCTGGAGCGCATCCGCGCGGGTGAGAAGCGGGTGGCGAACTACACCTTCGCGACGCCGCTGACGCCGGACCGGACGCTGCTCACCAACGCACTCTACTGGAGCATGCCGGCCCTGAACCTGCTCAAGCCGGTGGCGCGCCCGCTGATGCGGCAGTTCCTCACCCAGGACCAGCAGGTGCTTCAGCACGCGCAGGACGGGCTCGACCGCAAGCCCACCATGGTCCTGTTCGGCCAGGGCGACCTGCCCTCGCAATGGTATTTCCGGCTGAAGCGCGAGGCCCTGGAATCGGCCCGCGACGGGCGCCCGTTCGTCAACCCGCTGGAGCGCCGCGAGCTGCGCTGGCGCTCCTGAGGCGCGTCTACCGCGCCGTCGCGTCGTCCCGGCAGGGACGGATCGCCTCCGGCTTCGGGCGCGCCTCCGGCGCGGGCGCCGCGAAGACCGCCAGATAGGCCCCGTCGGTCAGCGGCTGGAAGCCGGTCTCCCGGTAGCCGGCGGCGGCGAGTTCGCAGCGCAGGAGCGCCGGCGGGGTGCCGTGCCGCGAGGGGATCGCGTCGGCATCCACGATCCCGACGCGGCCGCCCGGACGCATCGCCGCAGCGAGATTGTGGAGCAGGCCGAAGGGCTGGGTGATCTCGTGGTACATGTGCACGAGGATCGCCGCATCCACCGAGGCCGGCGGCAGGCGCGGATCATGGGGCTCGCCCCGCACCACCGTGACGTTTTTCAGCGCCTTCACCCGCGTCTCCAGGGCCGACAGGTAGGCGGGCGTCACGTCCTCGGCGAGCACGCGGCCCGCCGGCCCGACCCGGGGGCTCAGCCGCACCACGTAGTAGCCGCTGCCGGCGCCGATATCCGCCACGGTCTCGCCGGCGGCGATGCCCATCCCCTTGGCGACCTGCTCGAACTCGCCGGCTTTGTCCCGCTCGGCCTCCGAGGACCAGCGCGGCGCGACGATCTCGGCCACCGGCCGGTCGGGCCTGGGAAAGGCGCCCGCGGGCGCACCCGGGGGGCCCAGCGGCTCGGCGGCGAGGGCCGGGCCGGCCAGGGCGACGGAGAGGACAGCGAGGGCACGGATCATGGCCGACAACCCGCGGGGGGCCCCAACGGTGCCGGGTCCGTTGACCGTGCCGCACCCGTCACGCCATCAAGCGCCATGACACGCACGGACACGCCCTGGCGGGCCACGATCCTCACCCTCTATCCGGAGATGTTCCCGGGCCCGCTGGGCGTCTCCCTGTCGGGCGATGCCCTGGCGCGGGGCGACTGGACCCTGGAGGCCCGCAACATCCGCGCGCACGGCCTCGGCCGCCACCGCTCCGTGGACGACACGCCGGCCGGCGGCGGCGCCGGGATGGTGCTGCGCTGCGACGTGCTCGGCGCCGCCATCGACGCCGCGACCGGGGCGGAGGATCCGCGCCCGCGCCTGCTGATGTCGCCGCGCGGCCGGCCGCTCACCCAGGCCCGCGTCCGCGACCTCGCGGCGGGACCGGGCGCGCTGATCGTCTGCGGCCGCTTCGAGGGCGTCGACGAGCGCGTGATCGCCGGACGCGGCCTGGAGGAAGTCTCGATCGGCGACTACGTCCTGTCCGGCGGCGAGATCGCCGCCCTGGTGGTGCTCGACGCCTGCGTGCGGCTCCTACCGGGCGTGATGGGCAAGATGGAATCCGGCGTCGAGGAGAGCTTCGAGGGCGGCCTTCTGGAATATCCGCACTACACGCGGCCCCGCGCGTGGGAGGGACGCGCGATCCCGGACGTCCTCTCCGGCGGCAACCATGCGGCCATCGCCCGCTGGCGGCGGGCGGAAGCCGAGCGGATCACCGCCGAGCGGCGCCCGGACCTGCGCGCCGGTGGCGACCCCGGTCAGGCCGGCTCGAGGTCGATTACCGGGCCGTCGCGGTCGTAATCCAAGGGATCGAGCTGCAGCGGCTGCGGCACGAGCCGCGGCGTCCGGCTCGCCAGCACGACGCGGGGTATTAAGGCCCCAATAACCAAGAGTAGAACTGACCAAATCGCCAATATCGCGGCGCTGTGGAAAGACATCGGCGCACCTCAAACGCAACGCGGCACCGCATTAAGGCTAACGGGCCTGGATTAATCGACTGTTCCCCGCGTCTCGACGCATTGTCCCGGGCAGGGGCATCGACGCGAAGACTGCTGACGGAACAAGCGCTTGCAAGCCGGCGGGTTTCGGCGCATGCGCGAGCCGGGACACGTCTCCCCGCGGAGGAGCGTCCCTCTGCAAGGATGGATCCGTCATGACCAGCCGCCCCACGCAGCGCCCGCGCGTGCCTCATTTCTCCTCCGGCCCCTGCGCCAAGCGGCCCGGCTGGTCCCCGGCCGCCCTGGCCGACGCCGCGCTGGGCCGGTCGCACCGCTCGCCCCTCGGCAAGGCCAAGCTCGCCCGGGCCATCGACCTGACGCGGTCCGTCCTGCAGGTGCCCGCCGGGTACCGGATCGGCATCGTGCCGGCCTCCGACACCGGCGCCGTCGAGATGGCGATGTGGACGATGCTCGGGCCGAAGCCCGTCGAGGTCGCCGCCTGGGAGGCGTTCGGCAAGGAATGGGTCACCGACGCGCTGAAGCAGCTCAAGATCGCGCCCCGCATCCACCAGACGCCCTACGGGATCCTGCCGGACCTCGCGGCGATCGACACCCAGCGGAGCGACGTGGTCTTCACCTGGAACGGCACCGCAGCCGGGGTGAAGGTGCCGGACGGCGCCTGGATCGCGGCGGACCGCGAGGGCCTGACGATCTGCGACGCGACCTCGGCGGCCTTCGCCCAACCCCTGCCCTGGGACAAGCTCGATGTCGTGACCTTCTCCTGGCAGAAGGTGATGGGCGGCGAGGCGGCGCACGGCATGCTGATCCTCTCGCCCCGCGCCGTGGCGCGGCTGGAGAGCCACACGCCGTCCTGGCCGCTGCCGAAGATCTTCCGCCTCACCAAGGACGGCAAGCTGATCGAGGGCATCTTCAAGGGCGACACGATCAACACGCCCTCGATGCTGGCGGTGGAGGACTACCTCGACACCCTGGACTGGGCCGAGCGGATCGGCGGACTGCCGGCGCTGCACGCGCGGGCCGACGCCAACGCCCGGGCGATCTACGACTGGGTCGCCCGGACGCCCTGGATCGCGCCGCTGGCCGTCGATCCCGACACCTACTCCAACACCGGCGTCTGCCTCGTGATCGCCGATCCGGACGTGCTCGCCCGGGGCGACGCGGCGGTCTCGGCCTTCGCGGCGGGGATCGTGGAGCGCCTCGACCGCGAGGGAGTCGCCCTCGACATCGGCGCCTATCGCGACGCCCCGGCGGGCCTGCGGATCTGGTGCGGCGCCACCGTGGAGACCGCCGATCTGGAGGCGCTGACGCCCTGGCTCGACTGGGCCTTCGCGGAGGAGAAGGCGGCGCTGACGCGGGCGGCGTAAAAGCGTCGGGGTCGATGCCCGGTCGCAGCCCCGCATCGTCATCGCGAGCGCGGCGCAGCGAAGCGATGACGGCCTGACGTAAAAAACCCCGGCCCTTTCGGAGCCGGGGTTTTCGTTTGCCTGGACGCGGCCCCGCAGGGCCGCGCCGTCCCATCTCAGTAATTGTAGGCGCGCTCGCCGTGATCGGCGATGTCGAGGCCCTCGCGCTCCTCTTCCTGCGTGACACGCAGGCCGATCGTCACGTCGACGAGCTTGTAGAGGATCGCCGAGCCGAGGCCCGACCACAGGAGCGTCAGGCCGACCGCCTCCGCCTGGATGATGACCTGGCTCACCATGTCGTAGGCACCGACCGCCAGCTCGCCCGGCTTCGAGGTGTAGTCGGGGATGCCGACGCCGCCGAGGTTCGGATCGACCAGGATGCCGGTCGCGAGCGCGCCCAGGATGCCGCCGACGCAGTGGACGCCGAAGACGTCCAGGGAGTCGTCGTAGCCCAGCGCGTTCTTCACGGTGGAGCACATCACGAAGCAGACCACGCCGGCGACGAGGCCGAGCACGATCGAGCCCATCGGGCCGGCGAAGCCGGAGGCCGGGGTGACGGCCACGAGGCCGGCGACCGCGCCCGACAGCATGCCGAGCAGCGACGGCTTGCCCTTGAGCGCCCACTCGGCGAACAGCCACGCCACCGCGGCGCCGCAGGTCGCCACGAAGGTGTTGAGCATCGCCAGCGCGGCGGTGCCGTTGGACTCGAGGTTCGAGCCGGCATTGAAGCCGAACCAGCCGACCCACAGCAGCGAGGCGCCGATCATGGTCATGGTCAGCGAGTGCGGGGCGAGGAGGTCGCGGCCGTAACCGATGCGCTTGCCCATGATCAGGCAGCCGACGAAGCCCGCGATGCCCGCGTTGATGTGGACCACGGTGCCGCCGGCGAAGTCCAGGGCGCCCTTCTGGAAGAGGAAGCCGGCATCCTTGTTGACCGCGTCGAGGGCCGCCTGGGCGGTCGCCTTCGAGGCGTCGTCGGTGGCGGCGGCCAGCGCCTTGGCGGCGTTACCGACGGCGTCCGGGCCGGCCCAGTACCAGACCATGTGGGCCATCGGGAAATAGATGATCGTGACCCAGAGGATCGTGAACACCACCAGCGCGGAGAACTTCATCCGCTCGGCGAAGGCGCCGACGATCAGCGCGGGCGTGATCATGGCGAACGTCATCTGGAAGCACAGATAGGCGTATTCCGGGATCACGACGCCGTTCGAGAAGGTCGCCACCGTCGAGTTCGCGTCGATGCCCTTCAGGAAGGCCTTCGAGAGACCGCCGACGAAGTCGTTGAGGCCGCCGCCGTTGGTGAAGGCGAGGCTGTAGCCGTAGAACACCCAGAGCAGGCCGACGATCGACACGATCGCGAACACCTGGGTCAGCACCGACAGCATGTTCTTGGTGCGCACGAGGCCGCCGTAGAACAGCGCGAGGCCGGGGATGCTCATCATCAGCACCAGGGCCGAGGAGATCATCATCCAGGCCGTGTCGCCCTTGTTGGGGATCGGCGACGGCGGCGGCGAAGCGGCTTCCGGGGTCGGCGTCTGTGCGAGGGAGGGCTCGAGCAGGAGGGCGGCGATGGCCGCCCCTCCCAAGCCGAGCATGAGGGCATGACGAAGTTTCATGGGCACGTGGCTCCCGGTCTTAAATCCGTGTTGTGTCAGAAGGTCTCGACATCGGCGGGCCCGGACGCGCCGGGCCGCGGATCAGAGGGCGTCGGCGTCGGTCTCGCCGGTCCGGATGCGCACCGCCTTCTCCAGCGGCATCACGAAGATCTTGCCGTCGCCGATCTGGCCGGTGCGGGCAGCCCCGGCGATGGCGTCGATCACGCTGGACGTCAGGTCGGAGGCGACGGCGACCTCGATCTTCAGCTTGGGCAGGAAGCTCACCGCGTATTCCGCGCCGCGGTAGATCTCGGTGTGGCCCTTCTGGCGGCCATAGCCCTTCACTTCCGTCACCGTCAGGCCGTGGACGCCGATTCCGGTGAGCGCGTCGCGCACCTCCTCGAGCTTGAACGGCTTGATGATGGCCATCACGATTTTCATGGGCGACGCCCCCTTCGAAGTCCTTGGGAACCGTTGCCGTCACCCGACTGCGGGATGGCCCGGCCCGGACCATCCGCAAGCTCGGGATGACCCGCGGTCGCAAGCCGCTATTCAAGGACTATGCCAGTCGCGCTTGGCTGGGAACATTTTCGCGGATCGTCATTCTGCCCATCGATTAGCCCGGATCGATCACATCCCGGGCAGACCCGGCGCAGGTGCCGCACAACGATCAGGCAAACTGCACGATTCCGTGCACACAGCGATGTTGCGGATCGGCAACGCACGCGCCGGATCGCGTTTTAATCCCGGATCGGGCGGATCAAACCCTCCTGGGCGACCGAGGCCACGAGGTTGCCGGCCCGGTCGAAGATCTGGCCCCGCGCGAAGCCGCGGGCACCGCCCGCGACCGGGCTGTCCTGCGCGTAGAGGAGCCAGTCGTCGATCCGGACAGGCCGGTGGAACCAGAGCGCGTGGTCGAGGCTCGCGGCTTGGATCGCCGGATCGAACACCGAGCGGGCGTGCGGGATCAGCGAGACGTCGAGCAGGGTCATGTCGGAGGCGTAGGCCAGCACGGCCCGATGAAGCGCCGGATCGTCCGGCAGCGCCGAGGCCGCGCGCAGCCAGACATTGAAGATCGGGTCGGGGGCCCGGCCGCCCGCGCCCGCGGGCAGGTAGCGGTTCAGGTCGACCGGCCGCAGGGCGATCGGCCGCTCGCGACCGAAATAGGCCGCGATCGCCTCCGGCATCCCGGTGCCGCCGGCGACCGCCAGGGCCTTGCCGTCGAGGAGCCCCTCCGGTCCGGCCACCGCGGGCATCGCCGGCTGGTGCGTCAGGCCCTCTTCCACGACCTGATAGGAGACGGTCGTGGCGAAGATCGCCCGCCCGTGCTGGATCGCCTTGACCCGGCGGGTCGTGAAGCTCCGTCCGTCCCGGATGCGCTCGACCTCGTAGACGATCGGCGTCCGGGGGTCCCCGGGCAGGAGGAAGTAGGCGTGGAGGGAATGGGCCGGGCGGTCGTCCGGCACCGTCCGGGTCGCGGCGACCAGCGCCTGCGCCACCACCTGCCCGCCGAAGACCCGCCGCCAGCCCGTCTTGGGGTTCTGGCCGCGGAACAGGTCGACCTCCAGGCGCTCCAGATCGAGGATGGCGATCAGCTCGGCGACGGCATCCGTCATCGCGTCGGTGTTGGCGTCGGTCATGACCCGCGGGGTTTCCGTTCGTTGTCCGCGTGCGACATAGGCTTTTCGAATGCACCAATCCACGCGTCCCGCATGCGCGACCGAAGGAGATCCGCCACGATGACGGCCGAGACGCCCCGACCCGGCAGCCGCCGCCTCCTGATCGCCGGCGGCGGCCTGCCCAGCCTCGCCCTGGCCCTGGCGCTCAAGCAGGCCCATGGACCGGCGCTCGCCGTGACGGTGATCGATCCGGGCCGCGCCGATCCCGGGCGGCATCGCGGCCGCGCCTACGCCCTCGCGGCGGGCGGCCGGCGGATGCTCGACCGCCTCGGCCTGTGGCCCCGCGTCGCGGAGGCGGCCGAGCCGATCACCGAGATGGTCATCAGCGACAGCCGCCTCGCCGACCCGGTGCGGCCGGTCTTCCTGACCTTCGGCCGCGAGGCGGAGGACGACCGCGACCCCGGCGAACCCTTCGCCCACATGATCGAGGCGGAACCGCTGGCCGAAGCCCTGGCGGAGGCCTGCCGGGGGGCGGGGGTGTCGATCGTCGCCGCGGGGGTCGTGCGCGCGGTGCCGGAGGGTGCGGCGATCGGTGCGGTGCTGACGACCGGCGAGACCCTGCGGGGCGATCTGCTGGTGGCCGCCGACGGGGCGCGCTCGCGGCTGCGCGAGGCGGCGCGGATCGGCTGGTCGGCTGGTCCTACCCGCAGGTCGGCATCGTGGCGACCATCGGCCATGCCCGGCCGCACGGGGGACGCGCCGTCGAGCATTTCCTGCCCGCAGGCCCGTTCGCGATCCTGCCACTGCGGGACGGCGGCCCCCTGGGGCACCGCTCCTCCATCGTCTGGACCGAACGTTCGGACGACGCCGAGGCCCTGCTGTCCGGCGGGCCCGACGAGGTGTTGGCCGAGATCGAGCGGCGGTTCACCCTGGATCTCGGGACACTCGCGCTGGAGCACGGCCCGAGCCGGCATCCCCTGGCCTTCGGCATCGCCCGCGCCTTCCGGGCCGAGCGCGTCGCCCTGCTGGGCGATGCCGCCCACGTGATCCATCCGATCGCCGGCCAGGGCCTCAATCTCGGCCTCGCGGATGCCGCGGCTTTGGCCGAGGCCGTGACCGAGGCGCTGCGTCTCGGGCTCGATCCCGGCGGACCCGACGTGCTGCGCGCCTACGAACGCGCCCGGCGCTTCGACAGCTTCGCCATGGCGGCGGCCACCGACGGGTTGAACCGTCTGTTCTCGAACGACGCCCTGCCGCTGCGCCTCGCCCGCGACCTCGGCCTCGGGCTCGTGGACCGGCTGCCGGGGCTCAAGCGCTTCTTCATCGGCGAGGCCGCGGCCGCGCGCGGATCGCGGCCGCGTCTGATGCGGGGCGAAGCGCTCTGAGCGGGCGTCAGGCCCGCTCCGGAGCGGGACCGGACCCGGAGACGAGCGGGCGGTCGGCCTCCGGGGCCCACCTCCCCCCGAGAGCCCGCGCGGCACAGATCGCCAGGGCGGCGACGACCAGTCCGGCGATCACGTCGACGAAGTAGTGACCCCCGTCGATCGGCGGGC
>NZ_BACT01000346.1:0-1765 GCF_000333255.1 Methylobacterium sp. B1
GAACGGACCATCGGACGGCCCGATCTGGCTGCGGTCGCCGAGAAGCCGCCGCCCCGAGGCGATGATCTGGACCGTCTCGCGGCTGCCGCATTGCCGCCGTGCCAGGGCTTCCAGGTCGCGCAGGTAGTCGATCACCGGACCCCGCTGCCGGTCGCCCCGGCCGATCACCGGCTCGACCTTGGCGGTCACAAGCCCGGCCACCGTGTCCCAGAACTCCGCCGGTCGGATCGCGGCATCGCCAGTCGAAGGGTCGTGCATCGCTCGTCTCCTCCTGCCTCGCGGCGCTCGTTGTCGGACGTTTCCCCCGCCGGTGCATTGACCCATGTTGAAGGCAGCACCCCGATCCGTGCCGGCGCCGGGGGGCTCGCGGCATCGTCATCCGCGCCCGGGCGGATCCGGTGGGCCGCGTCCGGTGCGACGCCCATAACGGATCGTGCCGCCGCGCAATTGTTTCGCATGGACGACAGGGAGACCGTATCCCGTGGAGGCTGTGCCAGCTTATGACCGACCCGCCGCCGCGCCCGCGGCGCAGACCGGCTCGTCCGCCCCCGTGACGCCCCCCGTGACGCTCCCGCGCCGGCACAGGCCCCCGCGCGTCGGCGCCGACATCGCTTGGGCGTGACATCTGCGAAGATCTCGCGCGAAGGCCCTCGCGAAGACCTTGGATGGAGACAACCGCATGCCGCAGATCACAGTCGGAGGGATCGGGTTCCGCTACCTCCTCGAGGGGCCGGAAGGCGCTCCCGCCGTCGCATTCTCGAACTCGCTGGGTGCGACCCTGGAGATGTGGGACGCGCTGGTGCCGGCCCTGACCGGGCGCTACCGCACCTTGCGCTACGACACGCGCGGCCACGGCGGCTCGGAAACCCGGGATCAGCCCATCACGGTGACGGATCTGGCCGGTGACCTCGCGGGGCTGCTCGACGCCCTCGGAATCGGCAGGGCCCATCTGGTGGGCCTCTCCCTCGGCGGCATGACCGTGCAGGCCCTCGCGAGCGCCGAGCCCGAACGCGCGCTCAGCGCCACCCTGATGGCGACGGCGGCCCACATGCCGAGCCCGCAGAGCTGGGAGGAGCGCGCCGCGACCGTTCGCGCCCAGGGACTGGCGGCCGTGGTCGAGGCGACGCTCGGGCGCTGGTTCACGCCCGGCTTCGCGCAGCGCGATCCTGCGGCGATCCAGGCGATCCGTGAACGCTTCGTCGCCTGCGATCCGGCGGGCTACGCGGTGTGCTGCGGAGCGATCGGGTGCATGGATCTCCGGCCGGCGCTCTCCGCGATCACCGCGCCGACCCTGGTGATCGCCGGGCGCGACGACCCTTCGACACCCCCGGCCATGGCCGAGGAAATCTGCGCCAGCATCGCCCAGGCCGAACTCCTCGTCCTGCCCCACGCCGCCCATCTGCTGGCCGTCGAGCGCGCCGAGGCCGTCGGAGGCTATCTGCGGGCCTTCCTCGACCGTGCGTCCCGGGACACCTAGGCGGCCCTCCGGGCCGCTCCGGTCGATGATGGCGGGCAGCGCCGCATCGACCGGTTGCCGCGGGAATCCCGTTTCAGTGACAGGATAGGCCGGCTTCCGCGGGCGACATCCCCCGCGCCAGCCGACGCCCGGTATGCAGCAGGGCCTGTCGGATGAGGGTCACGGTCGTCGGATCACCGTCCTGAACCGCCAGACGATAGGCGACGATCAGCGTGTCGCCGATCTCGCCGAGCAGGTCCGCGGCGCCCGCATCGGCGGCCTGCCCGTCCCCTTCGGGCGCCAGGGCGG
>NZ_BACT01000345.1:0-485 GCF_000333255.1 Methylobacterium sp. B1
CGTGCGCCTCGCACAGCTTCAGCAGGCGGTGCGCCACGGTGGGCGCGAGGCTCGCCCCCGTCGGGTTCTGGAGGGCGGCGTTGGTCAGGTAGAAGCGCGGCCGGTGCTGCTCCAGCAGGGTCGCGAGCGCCCGCAGGTCCGGCCCCTCCGGCGTGATCGGCACGCCGACCACTGCGACGCGCTGTGCGCGCAGCAGCGCCAGGAAGTTGAAATAGCAGGGATCGTCCACCAGCACGGTGTCGCCGGGCTGGAGCAGGAAGCGGCAGACGAGGTCCAGCGCCTGCGTGGCCGATTCGACCAGCACGATCTGGTCCGGCTCGGCGCCGACGCCCTTCTCGCCGATCTTGCGGGCGATCTGGTGGCGCAGGGGCGCGTAGCCCAGGGGCCGGTCGTAATTGGTCATCTCGGCGAGGTCGGCCCGGGCCACCCGGCGCAGGCCCCGCCGGATCGCCTCGTGGGGCATCCAGGAATCGGGCAACCAGCCG